>CAISYK010000301.1 GCA_903889605.1 uncultured Bacteroidota bacterium | reverse complement strand
TTTTAAACTAGAAATGGCAATACAACAAATATTGATAATAATAGAAAGTGGAATATATCTACTGAAAAGGTCTTAGTTTTTTTTATCCTCAACAATAACGAAAATATCTTCATTATTCCGTTTCATTAAATATTTTTCGCGGGCAAATTTTTCTAATGTATTAGGATTTGTGGTAAGCTCTTTAATATCAGCAGTAATTACAGAAATTTCCTGTGCAAAATAATTTCTTTCTTTTTCCAGTTGTTTCACTTGTTGGCGCAGTTCTATTTGGGTACGTAAATCATTCTTGTCAAAAAAAACAACCCAAACTAATAATCCAATTATAGTCAGCAGGTATTTATTTTTTATTACGGATAAGATTTTTTTCATCGGAACAAAAATAGATACAAACTGCTTACCAATTACATGATGTGGAAAAATATGTTCGTTTGTTAATATCTGGTAATGCTGGGGATTAATTGCAGTTCCACCAAAAGGATAAATTAAAAAATATTTCAATAATATAAAATAATCCGAAAAAGAACAGTCGTAATGCTTGCAAAGTTGGTCGCTGTGCTGCTTTTGTAAAATACAAATCCCGACAGATTTATAAAACTTGTCAGGATTCAGAATGTTTTTTTTACTTTTTATAAATGTTTCTTATCAGAAGCCGGCAGCTTAAACCATTATTGGCCCTTCAAACTTTTTTTCAAAGAAATCATTTTAACAGCAGTAATTGCTGCTTCATCACCCTTATTTCCGTGTTTCCCACCTGATCGGTCTTGTGCCTGCTGTAAAGTATTAGTGGTTAATAATCCAAATATTACCGGCTTATTATATTTCAAACTTACATTTGTAACACCTTGTGAAACCGCATCGCAGATAAAATCAAAATGACGTGTTTCACCTTGTATAACGCATCCTAAGACGATAACACTATCTATACTTTTATCTTCACACAATAATTGTGCACCAAAAGTCAATTCAAAACTTCCGGGAACGTATTTTACAATGATGTCATTTTCTGTGACTCCGTTTTCCGATAAGGTTTTTATTGCTCCATTAAGCAATGCACCGGTTATTTCAATATTCCATTCTGCGGTAACAATACCAATCCGCATTCCTGCGCCATTAGGTATCGTTGTATGCTTAAAATCAGATAAGTTTTTTAGGGAGGAGGACATATTCTTTTATTATTTATTAGTTAAGTTAATACAATGAACCAAAATGAATATTTTTAATGAATATTATATATAGTAGGCTTTTAAGAATTTTGAATTTTGAAAAGAAACAAAAACAGCCCTTCTATTGAAGAGCTGTTTTCTATTTGAAATCAAAAACCTAAATACGGCTAAATCTTTCCTAAAGCCTTTGCACGGCTGATATATTTTTCGATATCTTTTCCGTCTGTTGTTTCTGCAAATTCGTTTTTAATACGTTCGTATAGTTTTACCGCATCAACATAATTACCTTTATCTTCATTAGCCATTGCAGCTTTTTTCAAAAATATAGGTGTTGAAAAGTTATTGACATTCTGTTCTGCAGCTTTTAAATAATATGTAATTGCCTCATCGGTTTTGCCTAATTCCATATTAGCATCACCAATAGCGCCTGTAGCTTGCGGGCCAACTATTTGATCTGAACCGTCAAATTCCTGTAAATGAGTTATGGCATCTGCGAATTGCCCTTTTTTTAAATAACAAATACCTAAATAGTATTCAGCTAAATTGCCGGAGGGTGTAATACTATAATCATCAACTATTTGAATAAAACCTACGGCCGCGCCGTCACCATTCATTGCTTTATTTAACGAATCTTTGCCGAAATAATCTTCAGCTTTAAACATTTCAGTCCGCGCTTTGGTTTCTTCACCAGCTACGTACCAATACTTATAAGTAAAATAACCGCCTACCAATGCTACAATAACAAAGGCTATAATCATTAAGCTTTTTTTATTCTGCTCAATATACATTTCGGTTTTGGAAAACGCTTGTTCAACGTCAACAATTGGTTCATCTATTATTTCTTGTGCCATATTTTATTAAATGTAATTAATTGGAGTGCAAAAATAAGTTTTTTTTGCAATATCTGTAATTTAATTATAAAATATGCATTTAATTAAAAATTATGAATGATTGCGAATTTGCGAATCTGTATTGATTGGTTACATATAACTAGTGTTTACAGATTAATGTAATAGTGTTTTATTTTGTTTGTATCTCAAAAAAAAATATCTGTTAACAACTTTTAAAGCTGTTTTTAACATTTAGTTTCGTAAATTCGTGACCATTCGTTATTAACAGCACAATGTATCTTAAGAAATTATCCGTCATCAATTTTAAAAATTATCCTGAAGCCGAACTGCAGTTCAGCAGACATATTAATTGCCTTACCGGCAATAATGGTGAAGGCAAAACTAATGTTTTAGATGCAATTCATTATTTGTCGTTCTGCAAAAGTTTTTTTAATCCTATCGACAGCCAGAATATTCTGCACGAAGCTCCATTTTTTTTGATTCAGGGTTCCTATTTTGCAAATGATAAAGATGAAGAAATATACTGCGGACTAAAACGCAATCAAAAAAAACAGTTCAAACGCAATAAAAAGGAGTATCAGCGCCTTGCCGACCATATAGGCTTGTTTCCTTTGGTAATGATCTCGCCTGCCGACTCGGAACTGATTACTGAAGGCAGCGAAAGCCGCAGGCGGTTTATTGACAGCGTTATCGCTCAATTTGATAGGGAATATTTGGAAAGTTTAATCAGTTATAATAAAGTTCTTTCTCACCGCAATGCCTTGCTTAAACAGTTTGGGGACAGCAGACGTTTTGATAAAGATTCACTCGAAATTTGGGATATTCAACTCATTGAGTATGGTAAAAAAGGATATGATTCCCGCAAAAAATTCATAAATAGCTTTATCCCAATTTTTCAGCAATATTATGAGCTGATTTCCGGCGGGCGCGAACATGTTGGTATCCAATATGTATCGCATTTAAATGAAGCATCGTTTGAGGAGGTCTTGGGAAAAGCTCTCCCTCGCGACAGGGCAATTGAATATACTACAGTTGGAATTCATAAAGATGATCTGGAATTCACAATAAATGGATACCCGTTAAAAAAATTCGCATCACAGGGACAGCAGAAATCATTTTTAATTGCTTTGAAATTAGCCCAATTTGATTTCATGAAAAGCATTAAACAGGTTACTCCGATTCTTTTGCTTGATGATATTTATGATAAGTTAGATGATTTGCGTGTTAAGCAATTAATGGAATTGGTCAGGAGTGATAATTTCGGTCAGTTATTTATTACAGATACTCACCTGACTCGTTTGTCGGATTTATTTAAGTCATCAGGTGCCGATTTTAAAGTATTTAAGATTGCCGGCGGAAATGCGGCGGAAGTCAAAAATTAGGCCTTGGCCTTTGGTAATATTAAATAGGTAATTTGCAATTAACCAATAATTATTAAATAACACAAGGTTCAACGGAAAACGCAGCGCTCCCATGGATGTTCAACCGAAAGGCTTTAGATTTGCAAATGCTCTTTCATTGTAACCGATGCGTTAGGGATTGCAGCGGAAATCCTTTTTGTAAGGAACGAACGAAAAGATTGAAGCGTAAAGCCCTGCCCTTTCTTATTTAAGAAAGGGAAACGCCCAAATAAAACTCTTAACTTTTAACTATAATAATGAGTAAACACAACGAACATAGCCTAAAAGATGCTATCGAACATTTGCTTAAAACGTATAAACTTGATGATCGTCTTGCCGAAAATCGTTTAATCAGTTCTTGGGAAAGTATTATGGGTGCTATGATTGCCAAGCATACAACCGATATTTACATAAAACATCAGCAGCTTTTTGTAACACTTGATTCTGCGGCGCTTCGAAATGAATTGTCACTTGCAAAATCTAAAATTGTTAAAATGCTGAATGAAGGTGCAGGACGTAATGTTATTAATGAAGTTATTCTAAGATAAAATAAGCCCTCCGATCTTCTGTGAATTGGATGTAAGAATGGGCTGCAAAACCTAAAAGCAATATGAAATTAAAATTATCATTTTTATCTGTTATAATAAGTCTTTCCGCTGCATCTGTAACAGCACAAACAGATTCAATTATTATTAAAAAAATTTACAACGAAGCTTTAAACAATGGGAAAAGTTATTCTAACCTTGATTACTTGACAAACAAAATAGGGGGTCGATTAAGCGGGTCACCTCAAGCACAGCAGGCTGTTGAATGGACATTCAAAGCCATGAAAGAAGCAGGAGCAGACACAGTTTATCTGCAGGAGTGCATGGTTCCTCACTGGGTGCGCGGCGAAAAGGAATCAGCAAAAATAATTACCTCCGGCACTAATAATAGTAAAGTTGTTTCCATTTGTGCATTAGGCGGTTCTATTGCAACACCTGCCCAAGGTATTACTGCGCAGGTGATAGAGGTAAAAAGTTTTGAGGAGATAACAAAATTGGGGAAGGAAAATGTGGAAGGCAAAATTATTTTCTATAACAAGCCTATGGATCCAACACAAATTGAAACCTTTAATGCATACGGTACTGCGGTTGCATTTCGCTGGGCAGGGGCATCTGAAGCAGCCAAATTCGGTGCAGCAGCTGTAGTGGTGCGTTCCTGTACATTAGCGCATGATTATAATCCGCACACTGGTGTTATGGCTTACAAAGACAGTATTAATAAAATTCCCGCCTGTGCAATAAGTACGAATGGCGCTGACTGGTTAAGTGAAAATTTGAAAACCAATAAAAATTTGAAATTTTATTTGAAAATGAGTTGTCAGACCTTACCGGATGAAAAATCTTATAATGTAGTTGGTGAAATGTTCGGAAGTGAAAAACCAAAAGAATACATTGTTGTTGGCGGACACCTTGATTCATGGGATAATGGCAAAGGTGCAAATGATGATGGCTGCGGTATTGTTCAATCAATTGAGGTGATTCGGATTTTTAAAGCATTGGGCATAAAACCAAAATGCAGTATACGTGCAGTTGCATTTATGAATGAAGAAAATGGCGGACGCGGCGGAAAAAAGTATGCCGAACTGGCAAAACTGAAAAACGAAAAACATATTGCCGCAATAGAATCTGATGCTGGAAGTTTCACACCTCAAGGATTCAGCAGTGATGTGACTCCGCAGGCAAAGGCAAAATTAAAAAGCTGGAGGCCATTATTCGAACCTTATGGAATATATAATTTTGACCATGACGGAAGCGGCTCTGACATTGGACCATTAAAAGCTTTAGGTGTACCTTGTTTAGAATTGCTGCCCGACTCTCAGCTGTATTTCGACTATCATCACTCACCTTCTGATATTTTTGAAAATGTGAACAAACGTGAATTGGAATTAGGCGGTGCAGCAATGTCTTCATTAATATGGATGATTTCGCAGTATGGATT
>CAISYK010000300.1 GCA_903889605.1 uncultured Bacteroidota bacterium | reverse complement strand
CCAATGTGAACTTCCCCTGTAACGTAACCAATGCGATCAGATTGAGGAGTAGTAATATAGCTGTCTCCGCCATACAGCCTAATGGCGATATGACTGCTGTGAGTAAATATACCAACCCATGCCCCAATTTGGCAGCCTTCACCAATTGAAATTTTATTAGATGCATCAATAATTGAATAATGCCAAATCCAGACATTATCCCCAATCTGCAGGTTTTCTTTGTTTAAAATTATTGCCGAAGATGAAACTCTTGTGTTTTTTTTAAATGTCCCATCAAACATACTGCGGTAACCGTATACCATAAACGGCCTGGAAAATACGCTTAACATATTTTGAATAATTGAAATTATTCTTCCAAAAGGTGATAAATATAAAGTTTTCTTAATATCCATTAATGGTGAATTTATAAGCTGAAGATTGATTTTATTTCTAAAAAAAGAAATTAAATCAATCAAAAAAATTAATTTTTAATTTGTGTCATAATTGTGTTTTCAATAATAGCAGTGACTTTTTTCAGATTAACTGTTTTAGAAAAATTACTTTGGGCAAAGGATAATCCATTTTCTCCCATTTTATCAAGTTGATCTTTAGACAAATTTACCATTTCTGTCATACATTTTGATAATTGCTCTATATTTTCCGGTTCTAAAACATAACCGCATCCGGATTCTTTAATACAATTCGCGCTGTCACTGCCTTCATCCGCATTTGCAATAATTGGTTTCTTTGAAAACATATAAGCAGGAAGTTTCGACGGTATCGAACTAGAAGATGCGCCTTTTTTTATCGGCAGCAGTAATATATCTGCTAAAGCTTGAGTTTCTGGCACTTTCCCGTTTGGGACATCCCAAAATTCAATTGCAGTAACCATTAAATTTTCAGCCTTTTTTTCCAAAGATTCCTTCATACTGCCTGCACCGGCAATTATCAAACGGCTATTAGGCAGTTTTGCATCTGCAAAGGCATCTATAAGTATATCAATACCTGCAACCGGACCAATATTTCCTAAATACATAAATGTAAAAGACTTGTTTTGATTGTCTCCAATATTTTTTTGCTCCCGGTATTGCGTAAAACTTTTTTCATCCTGCCAGTTTTGGATAACAATAACTTTGTCAGTTTCAATATTCCTGGTGTTTACTAAATACATCTTCATTTTCTCAGAGATTGCAATAATTTTATCGGCATTCTTAAGAATATATTTATCTATAGGCATCAATAATAATGAAATTAGAGAGCCAACAAAAGGTAATTTATTAGTTAATGATTCAGGATATATATCCTGAACATGAATAATAACGGGGATTTTATTTTTTTTTGCAGCCTTAACCGTGTAATATTGCGCGATTAACGGCCATGTATTTGCATAAATAATATCTATATCGTTGTGGTTTTCAACAATATAATTATAACAATATTTTCCAAAACTATAACTTTCCTTAAATCTCCCTAATATACTGGACTGCGGACAAATAAAAGTATTAGTCTGAATATGTTTAAATTTAAATTTTGTATTGGAAGCATCAAAATTAAACCCAAACGGACGGGAAGGTTTTGGAGATATTACAGTTACAATGTCTTTTTCTGACAGCGCATCTGCAATATCAAATGAAAGATTTGCCGACACAACAGGTTCCGGCGGAAAGACAGCAGAAATTATCAGCACTTTTTTCATTTCAAATTTCGTTGATAAGTTTCCATGTGATCTCGAATTTAAAATAAAGGAAGCTTAAAATATGTTTCTGTTTTATTAAGAAGTACTTTAAACATTACCAAATAATTAATTATTAATTATACCCTGAAAGGGCTTTAAGCTCTGTTAGGGGTTTGTTTAGATTTTCGACTCCAATTTAAGTTTAAATTTAACAGATTATGAAACAGTTTCAGAGAGCGAAATATAAAAAACAATGATTGAAATTTTATTGCCTCCCAGTCAATGGATTAATAATGCGAATCAAGAGATGAATGTTATCAAATTATGTGTTGTCACCCAGAGCTTGTCGAAGGTTGTGCGATGGCGTGCCCACATGCGTCGATAGGCTCAGCATGACCTGCGCACACAAAATTTATTTCTACTCATAATTGGCATTAATAATGGTGATTATTTCCTGTTATTTTGTCTGATCAATTTTTTAATATCATAAACACTGTACCGGAATATCACTTTAAATATATACTTAATCTTGTTTTTAAATCCATCCTTATTGATAAGTTCGAAATTCGTCAAAGGAATATTAAAATCAGCATCAAATTTCTTTATATAATTTTCTGCCTCGCGCAGCAGTTCTATATAAGGTAAAAACAGAGTAAGAATAATCTTTTTGGGAGGCTGCCTCCATCCTAAATCAAGAATATCATTCTTAAAGAACCGCACATGGTGAAAATGAAAAAACACCGCCTCGAACTTTGAACTATCAACTTTATTAATAAAAGTTATTTGATTTTCTTTTCTTTCAAGTAAAGAATATTGCTCAATATTCCAAAGGGCTAATCCGCCGCCAAGATGTTTTAAAACATGTACTCCGTTAAAACGGGTTGTCCAATCATCCAGGTATTTCTGGTCGCCGAATTTGCCGTCTTCATATCTATTATAACACCAGTCAATACAGGCATCACGCCACCATCTTAATGCTTCCAAGCCGTTTTTATCATTAACGAATGTTATAAACTGAACACAGTAAATCCCTGAAGAAGCAGTTCTGTTAAATTTCGGCGGATAACGATGCTCCGTTATAAGTATTGATTTTGTACCCATTTCGTCAAATAACAATTTGGGATTTTTATAAAAATACAAATCGGCATCAAGATAAGTACAGCTCGGAACATTATATTTTTCAATTACATAAAGGATAGTTGAAGAAGTACACGTCCAGCAGTATTCGGCCCTCGATCTTGATGGTTTTACTGCCAACAGCGCATCATTTTCAAAATCTTTCAGCGGAATAATTGTTGCCTTTTTAAGTTTTAATTTATTTAAAATCTCAAAACTTCTGTCATCAAAAGCGAAAATATATAGATGGAAATCATCACACGTATTTTCCAAGGATTGATACATGGTCAACCCGCGTGTCAGATAAAAAGAATCAAATAATGTACAAAAATTAAGCATTAGTGGCCTCTCCCCTTTATCCCCTCTCCAAAAGAGAGGGGGTGTTATGTAATGTTGT
>CAISYK010000299.1 GCA_903889605.1 uncultured Bacteroidota bacterium | reverse complement strand
TTTAAATAATTTAAAATCTATTTATGGAATTTTGAATCACTCTGCATCCATACTGTGGTTTTAAGTTTAATCCTGCAGATAAACTATATGAACCCGGCAATTACAAATAGAAAATATTAAAATATTATGAAAAACAAAGGACTTTATTTTCTTGCTTTATCGGCAATTTCCGGAATCGCAATGGCATTTACATTTACTAACTATCAAAAAAACAAAAACAACATGTTATTAATTTTCCCTAAAGGCAGCAGTTATGTTAAAGAATGGAAAAAGGTTGACTCACTAACCTCAAAAGGATTAATCAAGTCGGCATTAGAAGTGGTTAACGGCATTTATGATAAAGCAAAAATCGAAAATAATGCACCCCAGTTTGTGAAGGCAATCATTCATAGAATGAAGTTTGAGCAGTATATGGAGGAGTATTCCTTGGTTAAAGCACTCAACAAATTAAATGAGGAAGCTAAAGAAGCATCTTTTCCGGTAAAACCAATTTTGCATTCCATGATAGCGGAAAGCTATTGGCAGTATTATCAAAATAACCGCTGGAAGTTTTATAACCGGACTACAACCGTAAACTTTGATAATGACGATATTACTACCTGGGATTTAAAAACGATTTTTTCGCAGGTTATAAAAAACTATCAGGCTTCACTCGAAAATGAAGACAGCTTAAAGCGCACCCCTCTTAATATTTATGATGACATATTAATTAACCAACCAGGCTCGCGCAAATTTCGTCCTACCCTTTACGATTTTGTCGCACACCGGGCAGTTGATTTTTATATGAGCGAGGAGCCGGATATTACACGTCCTTCATATAAATTTGAACTAAGCGATATAAATTACTTTAACGATTTTGAAGCTTTTGCAAAACTGAAAATTGAAACAAAAGATACCTTGTCATCAAAATATTATGCGCTTAAAATTCTGCAGGACCTAATAAAATTCCACTCAGGAAGCAATGCGTTGTCATTTAAAGAGGATCAGACTGCTGCCGCTTTAATTGATGTTGATTTAAAGCGGTTAAAATTTGTAAAAAATAAGTCAGTTTCAGAAATAAAAGATAGTTTATACTTAACAGCCTTACAAAGTTTAGAAAAACATTTTGAGGCAAATTCCGCTTCTGCGGAAGTAAGCTGTGAAATAGCCAAAGAGTATTTTGAAAAAGGGAACAAATATAAGCCGCTGCAGTCCGAAGAAAACAAATGGTTGAAAAAGCAGGCTCTTGAATTATGCGAAGCGGTCATTAAAAAATATCCCAAAAGTGATGGTGCAATTAACTGCGCAGTATTAAAAGCCCAGATAAATGAGCATTCCGTAAATTTTATCACGGATAAAGTAACCATTTCAAATAAGCCATTCAAAGCCCTGCTGACGTATAAAAATTTAAAAACAGTTTATGTGCGTATTGCTCAAATGGATATCGATAAATATAATAAATCCATTGAACGTTACTATGGCGAACAATTGATCAATCAATATTTAAAACTAACTCCAATAAAAGAATGGACAGTTGAATTACCTGATGATGGCGACTATCAATTGCATTCGGCAGAAATGAAAATTCCTGAATTGCCGTTTGGGCATTATGTGATACTTGTAGGTTCTGAAAAAACATTTTCATACAAAAATAACGGCGTTGCTTATACTCCGGTTTGGTCATCTAATATTAGTTATATAAACCGCAGAATGGCAGACGGGAGCTATGATTTTTATCTGCAGCATCGTGAAACCGGGGCTCCTCTGAAAGGAGTTTCTGCTCAATTGTATTATGAAAAATACAGCTACACATTACGCAAATATGAATATGTAAAAGCAGAAAAATTCACAAGCAGCGAAACCGGTTATTTTAATGTTCCTCCAGTTGCTGATTACAGGAACTTCAGCATAGACTTTTCATACCAAGCCCCGTCTATCAATGGAGAGGGCAGGGGAGAGGCAGATCGTCTTCAGACTGAGAATGCCACTTATCAGTATAAAACATATATTGATGGAAAACATAAAGAACCTAAAACATTTTTCTTTATGGATAGGGGTATTTACCGCCCCGGACAAACAGTTTACTTTAAAGGCATAATGATAACTACAGATGGAGAAACAAATGAAATTATGCCGCATACGTCTACAACTGTTACTTTTTATGATGTAAATTCTCAAAAAGTGGCCGATGTGGATTTGGTAACAAATGAATACGGTACTTTCAATGGTACTTTCACAACTCCAACCGGCGTGCTTAACGGACAGATGAGTATAAACAACGGCAGCGGATCCATTTATTTCTCGGTGGAAGAATATAAGCGTCCTAAGTTTGATGTAACATTTAATCCTGTAAAAGGGAGTTATCGTTTAGATGAAAATATTAAAGTGGAAGGCCTTGCAAAAGCTTATTCAGGGGCAAAAATTGATGGGGCGGAAGTAAAATACCGGGTAGTCAGGAACGCTTCATTTCCATATTGGTGGTATTGGTGGAGAGGTTATTACCCTCAGTCGGCACAAATGGAAATTACAAACGGCGTAACCACGTCGAATGATACCGGTGCTTTTTTCATTGATTTTAAAGCAATACCCGATTTGAGCATTCCTAAGTCGTATCAGCCAACATACTCTTATACTGTTTATGCTGATGTTACAGATATAAACGGCGAAACTCATAGTTCTCAAACATACGTTAGCGTGGCTTACACAGCATTAAATCTTAATGTAAATATTCCGGCTTTACTGGAAAAAGAGAATGCAGAGGCCTTTACGGTTTATACAACCAATATGAGCGGACAGTTTGAGCCCGCACAAGGTAAAGTAGAGATTTATAAGCTTAAAGAACCTGAAAAAACATACCGTACAAGAGCGTGGAGCATACCGGATAAGTTTTTAATGACTAAAGAAGAGTTTGAAAAAACTTTTCCAAATGATGAATACAAAGACGAAAACAATAGGTATAAATGGGACAGAGGAGAAAAAGTTTTTGAAAGATCATTCAGCAATGCTGCCGAAAAAGTTTCACCGGAAGGTAAATTGGTATCTCCTCATACAAATGACTCTGTAAAAATACCCGGCCTTAAATCGTGGAAACAAGGTGTGTATGTGATGGAAGCGCACAGCAAAGATTCCTATGGTCAGGATGTGAAAGATGTAAAATATTTTACGGTGTATTCAAACAGCGGAAGCGAAGTGCCGAGCAATGAGATCAGCTGGTTTAATATGCTTACTGTTAATGCTTTAGAGCCAGGAGACAAAGCGAAATTTGTTATTGGTTCGAAAGAAGAAAATGTAAAAGTGCTGTATGAAATTGAACACAAAGGTGAAATAGTTAAGAGAGAATATATTACTCTTAATAAAGAACAGAAATTGATTGAAATACCTGTTGAGGAAAAGCACCGCGGCAATTTCTCATTTCATTGTGTATTTATAAAAAATAATCGTTCGTATATACATGACGGTGCGGTTTCTGTTCCATATACTAACAAAGAACTGGATCTTGAAATTCAAACTTTCCGCAATAAATTACTTCCGGGACAGCAAGAGGAATGGAAAGTAAAAATCAAAGATAAAAAAGGCGATAAATTGATGGCAGAAATGATGGCCACCTTGTACGATGCCTCTTTAGATGCTTTCAGACCGAATAATTGGTATTTTGATATTTATAAAAGTTATTATTCAAGTTTATATTGGGATGTTAACAGCGGTTTTGGCACCGCCAATGCCCAGGTATTTAATATTGATTGGAATAATTATCCAGGTGGTGCATATCGTTATTATGATCATTTGAATTGGTTTGGATACAGCAATGGTTCTTATGGCTACGGAGGAGGAGGATATGATAGTGAGGGCGGGCCGGGTGCACCACGCAGAAGCAGAATGATGGCAAAGAGCAGCAACGCTCCGGCTCCGGCAATGATGGCAATGGAAGAAAAATCAGCCGATCTGGGGGACCGAGGAGAATCAGACAAAAGTAAAAAAGAATCTTCGAAAGAGGTTTCTTTAGGAGGAAACATTAGTGATGTGACAACCGCTTCCACTGGTGAAACATTAAAACGTGACCAGACTGGAAAACCTGCCGGCGGGGAAGATATGTCCAAAGTAGCAGCACGCAGCAATTTTGCAGAAACCGCATTTTTCTATCCTCAGTTGGAAACAGACAAAGACGGAAATGTAATTATAAAATTTACTATTCCGGAAGCTCTTACTAAATGGAAGATGATGGGTTTTGCTCATACC
>CAISYK010000298.1 GCA_903889605.1 uncultured Bacteroidota bacterium | reverse complement strand
TATCATCCAGCAAATTCTTACGGGGAATAAATTTATTTTATTAGACGAACCATTTTCCGGATTAGACCCAATTGTAAAAGATAAGGTTGTTGAATTGCTTGTCTCCATTTCATTGCTGGATGATCTGAATACATTAGTCCTTGTCAGCCATGATATTGAAAATGCTTTTGCAATTTCAGACACCGCTTTTATCTTAGCTAACCAGGAAGGGAAACAAGGTTCAACCATTACTGAAACAATTGACCTTATGCAGATGGGATTTTCGTGGGATCCTGAAATAAAAAAGAATAAAGGTTTTCAGGAATTAATTTCACAAATGAAGTTTAGGATGTAATTTTTTTTATGATGGGATTCCTTTTGTCTTAATACACTTTTCCCGCTTTCTATAAATAAGATAAATATTATTCTTTAAAACTTTTCTTTTTGGCGTTCCCCTTTCTTGAAAAAAGAAAGGGGCGGGCTTTCCGCTTCAATCCCTTACGCAGCATCAGCAATGAAATGAAATTATTTCAAACAAATTAATATTTTGCATGGATTGTTGCCCCGGTCTTCAGACCATGGTAGTATAACAAGCAATTTTATTGGGCTTTAGCCAAAACAGTTTAGTATTATTAATCGAACTCAGGTTAACAGATCTACAAAATCGTTTTTTTGATATTAATTTCAGCTTCACGTTTGCTAAGTTCAGTCAGATGCAATTATATATACATTAATAAAATAAAGCCATTGGGAATGTTCGTTACGTTTCGCTCCGCACCTCTGCCATTTACCCACACGGACTAAAAGTTTGTGAGCGATTTTTATTTGACGCAATCGGTTTTCGCCGTTGCCTGTCTCATCATTTCGCATCAGAGATCAGGGCTGTTCATTCAAAATGTTAATCAATTGAAATACATGTAAGTTAAAATAACCGCAGAAGTATAGAGAGCACGAAGTTTCTCAATTAATTCTTAGTGTATCTTAGTGTTCTTAGTGCCTCAGTGGTGAAATTTATTTTTTGACTGAACACCCCTGCATTAGAAATAGCTTTTTGGAATACTGTGCAGAAAATTCATTATCTTTGCAAACCCTGCGTTACTTAATATGTGCACAGTAAAACACTGATTTGTATAGGTTAACGTAAGGTAAATATTAACAATAAAATTTAAAAATGATTTCAGTATCCAATCTCTCCTTACGTTATGGCAAACGTGTTTTATTTGACGAAGCAAGTATAAAATTTACTCCCGGCAATTGTTATGGTGTAATCGGCGCGAACGGCGCTGGTAAATCCACTTTCTTGAAAATACTTTCAGGCGAAATTGACCCTACTACAGGCCAGGTTTCTATCACTCCCGGCGAACGCCTCAGTGTGCTGAGCCAAAACCACTTTGAATTTGATGAGTATCCTGTACTGCAGACTGTTATGATGGGCAACAAAAAACTTTGGGGCATTATGCAGCAAAAAGATGCCATATATGCAAAACCTGATTTTAGTGATGCTGACGGCGTAAAAGCGGCAGAGTTAGAAAATTTATTTGCAGAAATGGATGGATGGAATTTCGAAAGTGAAGCTGCGAATATGCTGAGTGATTTAGGTGTGAAGGAAGGATATCACGCTAAATTAATGAGCGAGCTGAACGGAAAAGAAAAAGTTCGTGTGCTGCTTGCACAAGCAATAATCGGCAACCCCGATGTTTTATTATTAGATGAGCCTACCAACGATTTAGATGTTGAAACTATCAATTGGTTAGAAAACTTTTTGGCCAACTTTGAAAATACTGTTATCGTTGTTTCTCACGACCGTCACTTCCTGGATGCCGTATGCACCCATATTGCCGATATTGATTTTAATAAAATTTCAGTTTATACCGGCAACTATATGTTCTGGTATGAATCAAGCCAACTGGCATTACGTCAGCGTTCAGATCAGAATAAAAAGACCGAAGATAAACGCAAAGAGCTGCAGGATTTTGTTGAACGATTCAGCGCTAATGCTTCTAAATCGCGTCAGGCAACGAGCCGTAAAAAGCTTCTCGAAAAACTGGTTATTGATGAAATTAAACCAAGTACCAGAAAATATCCGGGTATCATTTTTAAAGCCGAACGCGACTGCGGAGATCAATTGCTTACCGTTGAAAATCTTTCTAAACGTTCACCTGAAGGTGTACCGTATTTTTCAAACATTTCTTTTACTTTAACAAAAGGCGATAAAGTTGTTATTCTTTCGAAGGAACATGTTGCCATTACTTCATTTTTTGAAATACTGGTTGACGAAAGTAAAGCTGATTCAGGAAACTGCACATGGGGCGGCACTATTACAAAATCTTATCTGCCTAATGAAAACTCGAAGTTTTTCACTGAAAATTTAAATTTGATTGATTGGCTGCGTCAGTTTTCTAAGGATAAAGATGAAACTTATATACGCGGGTTTTTAGGAAAAATGCTTTTCTCTGGTGAAGAAACATTAAAAAAATCCAACGTTCTTTCAGGAGGAGAAAAAGTGCGCTGCATGGTTTCCAGAATGATGCTTACCAATGCAAATTGTCTGATACTTGATGAACCTACCAACCACCTTGACCTGGAATCTATCACTGCATTCAATAATGCTTTGAAAGATTGGAAACATATTGCACTTTTCACTTCACATGACCATGAGTTTGTGCAGACTGTTGCTAATAGAGTAATTGAGCTTACTCCTAACGGTATAATTGATAAACGAATGACTTATGATGAATATATAAGTGATGAAAACATAAAAGCGCTTCGTGAAAAAATGTATCCTAAATTAATGAAGGTTAAGTAAAAAATATTTTTACCTAAAAAAAGTCCGGCAGAATTTG
>CAISYK010000297.1 GCA_903889605.1 uncultured Bacteroidota bacterium | reverse complement strand
TGAAATGGAAATGTGACTATTCCAGTTTTGAACAATCTAAGTCTAACATTTTATACTTTTAATCTAATTATTCAACCCAAAAACTCTACTATGAAAAACATTATGTATTACAATTTTATCCTGGTAAGCTTTGTTATGGCTTTCTGTATCAGTTGTATGTCTCCATCTGGAGGTGGCAATGGACTTTTTGATTCTTTCGAAAAGGCACTATTTGGGGTAATTATTATAAACGTGGTCGCTTATTTCCTATTTACGAAAATCCTAAAACTACAAAGTCTACAAAGTGGTATTATACTAATTGCACTTGGTATAGTACTATTTGCTATTTCAAGAACAGGAACCTACACACAGGCTGAGGAAAATGGACGATTATTTTTTACTATATCTGGGATAACACTATTTATTTTAGGTGGAATGTTTGTAGCAGAGGGGATGAAGAAAAACAAAGAGTAATAAATATCTGGGAGAATTGGTAAAATACCTGAAAAAGACATCTACTAAATGAAATCTCCAAGGGTATACAAAATTTATGAAAATAAAATTCCACTTCAACTAACATGGCGCTAAAATGCAACAAAACCAGCCTTATTAATGCGTTTCAAGGAATTTACCTTTGCTGCATTTAGCGCCCAGGCGTTAGTGCCAATGTTAAAAACCAAAACAATGAAAAAGAGTCATTTTGCTTTAGTAGCATTTGTCTTAATTGTTTCATTTGCAAAAGGACAAACAAATGTTTATCATCCTTTTCCTAATCCTGTAATCTGGAGAGCAGATTATTATTATGATTTGGAATTTCAGTATCCATGCAGGAAGTGGTATTATTTTCAATATTATTCAAGTGGCGATACTTTAATCAATTCCAAGGTTTACAGAAAAATATTTTTAATTGGAATTTACGATCACCAAACCTGCTTAGGGGAGCCTATTTATCTTCCGAATCCAGGTTATATGGGAGCACTTCGGGATGATTCATCAGCAAATAAAACATTTTTTCGTTTTCCCAATTCATCTGCTGACTCACTTCTATATGATTACAATTTAACTGTTGGTGACACATTAAAAGGATTCATTACTTATCCAGCTATCAATTACCACCCTGTTGTATTATCAGTCGACTCAATTTCAATAAACGGGCAATTTCACAAAAAGTGGAATTTCACTCAGGAGCCAGATCCATTAGGTAATTTCCCCTATATCATTGAAGGAATTGGGACAAGCGCCGGGTTTATCGATTATATTTTTACAAACAATGTAGATATGTCATATAGATACCTTAGATGTGTCAGGGATAGTTCAATAATATACTTCAATTCTGGTACCGGTTGCGATTTGATTTTATCAACACCCGACGAACTGCCCTTGGAAAGTAATTGCAAGGTTTTTCCGAATCCAACATCTAATGAAGCAACATTAAAAGTAGATCAAGATTTGGAAAACGCGACAATATCTATAATAAACATTTTTGGTGAGCAAATAAGGCAAATTAAAAATTTCACTGGGAAGGAAATAATATTATATCGAGAAAATTTATCAAATGGAATATATTTTCTTCGCATAATTCAAGAAAATAAAATAATAGCATCAAAGAAACTATTATTTGATTAACACTGGCACTAACATGCCGCTAACTGCAACAAAATCAAGGTATTGTTGCAGTTCAAATGCTCTGCCTTTGCTGCGTTTAGCGGCGGCGCGCTATGCACAATGCAATTAAATAATTTATTGCAGCACATTTGCGGGACAAGCCCGCAAATAAGCTGCAAATAATACTACTAAACATGGTCATAATATATATATTTGATTTAACAAATTAATAATTAACGAAAAATATTTTAAGATATGGAAAATTCAATATTTCAATCAAGTATCTATGCTTTTCTACCAATATTTATTCTTGCAATTGGTGGCCTTCTTATCTATTTATTATATGCTAGAAAACGTCCTCTTGTATATTTTAAAAATAAAAAGACAGGTCAAATTGAAAGTCTATATATCGGTTTTAATTTTTTCTTATTCTTTTGGTGTATTTGGCTGTTTGGGCTTTTCCTATATTTAAGAGGACTTAAAAAGTGGGGTATTGTATTTACTGTTATTGATTTGGTATATATTTTTATTCGTGTATATAGTAAAGGAGGTACCGAAGACCCATTTTTAAAATATCTTGTACCCATAGTAGGATGTATTTGCTCAATTTACATCGGAATTAAGGGCAATGAACTGACAGGTAGGCATTTATTAAATAATGAATATGAATTTGCTGACAATGAAAAGAATAATATTGAACTAGCTAAAAAAAAATGGCATATTGAATAGTATTTTCAATGTTTGATAATTAATATTCATTTTACGAATTATGAGCATACTACAGTATTTCGGGAAACATCACTTAGAATTATTAGGGCTTCTAATTGCCTACTTTGGGTTAATTATTCCGATATACAAATACTTAAATTCGAAACGAGCGGATGAAAAAGAGAAACGATTTAAAAATTTTCATGAATTAATCAAACAACTTGTGCAGCCAGAAAAGGAAGTTGGAGTAACGTATCTTGATAGACAGGTTGCAATTGTTTTTGAATTGACGAATTTAACAGAATATTATCCTGTTTCATCTCGAATTCTCTCAGGATTAAAAATGGATTGGTGTAAACTGCCGAATAATGAAAACTACCAAAGACTAATATCTGAAATGGATTTGACTATCATTCACATTGAAAATTATCAAAATACATGGTTTAGAAAACTTGCAAATACAATTAAAAATAAGTTGTTTTGATTTTGCAATCTATCAAGCACATTTGCAGGCCAGCCTGCAAAAGAGCTTGATAGATTTGTAATTGCCCTGTGCATAACATGCCGCTAACCGCAACAAAGCCTATGGCAATGTTGCAAGCAAAGGTTTCACCTTTGCTGCGTTTAGCGGCCAGCCGTTATGGGCAAGTTTAAAAAGAGATATAGCAGACAGACAAGAGAACCGCCAGAGAGATATTTTGGCAGTTCTTGACAAACATTCGTGCCTGACAACAAAATATAATAAAAGTGGAGTTCAGAAACCACTTTAAAAAACGGGGTTTGACTGAAAAGCCAAATAAATAAAGAAATTTTTTAAAATAAACATTATGAAAAAAATATTAGTATTAATAATTACTACAGTAATAACAACATCCTTTGCATCTTGTCAAAATACAATAAAACAAGATTATTGGAAAAAACAACGTGCTTTAATTGCAAAAATTGATTCAATGAAAAATATAAACTTTGAATCAAATCTTGATGCATTAAAAGGGAAATACCATTCAGATTCTTCTGATAATTATCGAGGCATTATCACTAGCGTTGCGTTATAGTTACAACAATATCAACTGATTACAATCTTGTTCTTTGACATCTTGAATATTTTCGTTTAAAAAGAGATTTTTTAATGGTGTTCTATCAAATGCTGAAAGGCTTATCAGTTGCAGGATT
>CAISYK010000296.1 GCA_903889605.1 uncultured Bacteroidota bacterium | reverse complement strand
TGCAAATAAACTGCAAAATTTGAGTGAAGAAGTATGAATGTATTATCTTTAGTATGTTGTAGAGGATGCACCCACAGATTATGAGTCTGTTGCTCTAACCGAATGAGCTATAGGCCCTAATTGCTGTTTTTGCAATTATTAGACTGCGAAATTATATATTTGCATCCAATTATCAAAAGTATTAGTGTTTTATTATGATTATAACTGCAAATAAATATAAAAATATAATTTTTGATTTAGGAGGAGTCCTCTTAAATATTAATCAATCGCTTGCTGTTAAAGCTTTTAGCAATTTGGGGGTGAGCGGGTTTGATGAAAAAAATATTCAAGCCGAACAAAAAAAAATATTTGACTTGTATGAAATGGGGGAAATATCATCGGCAGATTTTAGAAATCAATTAAAAGCATACAATAAAAACAGTATTGTTGATACCGATATTGATAAAGCTTGGAATTCTATGCTTCTGGATTTGCCGCAGCAGCGACTTGATTTATTAATGAGATTTAAACAAACTCATCGTACATTTTTGTTAAGCAATACCAATGAAATCCATGTTGACTTTATCAATTGTTATCTGCAAAAATGCTTTAATATCCCTGATTTGTCAGGGCATTTCGAGAAAATGTATTTATCTTATAAATTAGGAATGAGAAAGCCAGGGGCGGAAATTTTCGAATTGGTATTATCCGAAAATAAACTCAACCCAGAGGAAACATTATTTATTGACGATTCTATAGAGCACATAGAAGGTGCAGGGAAACTGGGCATTCAAGCTTATTGGCTCGATTTGAAAAAAGAATCTATTTTGGATTTGTTTTAATTTCCAATTAGCCCGCCCATAACTATATTAGTGATAGAGAATTAACGTATTAGTCGAACAGACGATCATGTATTGGAGCTGTTCATCCATTTTGGATAGGTTAGGATGAAACTTCCTCATTTAATTTCTTGGCACAATTCAATTAAAACTCCATTACTGTTTTTAGGATGCAAAAAGCAGATCAATTTATTGTCCGCTCCTTTTTTTGGTTCTTCCGAAAGAAGCGTAAATCCTTCGTTTTTCAAACGCTCCATCTCAGAATAAATATCCAGCACTTCAAAGGCTATATGATGTATTCCTTCGCCTTTTTTTTCAATAAATTTAGCAATTGCGCTGTCGCTGTTCATGGCTTCAAGCAATTCAATTTTACTTTCACCCATTAAAAAAAATGATGTTGAAACATTTTCACTTTCTACGGTTTCAAGCTTATATGGCGCCTTTCCGAATAGTTTGGTGAATAATTGGTTAGATTGCTCAAGATTTTTTACTGCAATGCCCAAATGCTCTATTTTTAACATATTTATTTTTTGGTTTAAATCAGCACAAAAAAAATCCCGATTTATAAATTCGGGATTTTTTTATTGAATATAATATTGTTTTTATTTTTTAATGAACTCGCCCATCTTATTGTCGTAGTTTAAATAATATGCTCCTTTTGGAAGGTTAGATGCATCAATGGTTGATGCAAAACCACGTTTAACAATATTACCATACTGGTCATAAATTTCGAACATTGTTTCTGTAGGAGTATCGCCGGCAAGGAAGTTAATTGATTTTGATACTTTAACAGGACTGAAAGTTATTTCATTAGTAGTTGACATAAAATCAACTGTTTTTGAAAACCTTGGCTGACCTGTATAATCAATCTGTTTTACACGATATTGGTTTTTCTTATAATGCGGAACTACTTTAAAAGAATAATTATTTAAATCAGCCACTCCAAATCCTTCTATTTCGCCTACTTTAACCCATTTGTTCCAGCGGAACTGTTCAATAGTGTAAGTAAGTTTGCCGCTTTCTCCTTTTGTTGACCATTTTAAAGTTAAGTCTGGTTCAACTGACATTGCAACTATGTCGAAAGTGCTTTTTGGTTTTAACACCTCTGGATTCAGCACTTTTGGCTTGCACTCGTCTTTGTGAGTAATTTTAACTTCTATTTTATCTCCGATTTTTAACTGCAGATTTCTGAAATCAATTTCAAAAGCGCTGGAAGCAATTTCGTCAGTGGTAACATTGCCGTTAACCTTTACCTCCTGCACGCAATATCCAACTCCGGAACTGGCAAAAGGCCTCCCTCAAAACCCTTTTTTGGTACTATCCAGGGAGATAATTGGCCCATTAGGGCCATTAC
>CAISYK010000295.1 GCA_903889605.1 uncultured Bacteroidota bacterium | reverse complement strand
TTTTTTTTATCAATCTTAAAAGCATAATCGGTCTGCACATTGCTGCGGCTGCTGAAATAAATATAATTTGAAACGGGATTGGTCTCACCAATGCAGTCTCCGCTGTAACATAATGAATATGTTGCATAGTCTTCGAGACCGGTTACACCACCATCGGCCGTAAAAATAATTTTCTGTTGGGTAGATTTATTGTCTTTGTACAGAATATATTCTCCGGCAATCATCTTCTCATTAAGGTAAGTCTCAAAAACCGATTTGTGTTCTTTATTTTCAGGCACTTTTTTAAATTCTGAGTAAGATTGAATGCCTGTCCATGCCGAATCCATAAGCGAAATAGAGCTGTCCCGATTTATAGTAAAAATCATATCCCCTTTCCAGGAAGCTTTTAATAAGATATAATTACTTCCATCTTTTTTATATGCAAGTTTATAACCTTCGAACCCATTATCTATATCAACACTGTCTGCACTGATAAAGTTCATTTCCAAACAATAAGAAGGCACACCGCCGGGTATTGTATCTGAGATTTTTTCTAAAAAAGTATTGTTTACAAACAGGCCTTTTATACCTTGACTACTTTCAGTTTTATTTTCTTTATTGATACAGGAAAAAAATAGCATATTTGCTAACAGTACAAACAGCAATAACGATGTTTTAATATTCATTTTTATTATGTTAAATATATAGTGTTTATAGTGTTTCCATAATTTAGTTTATCGCCTGCTAAGTGATATATTATCCAAATAAATGCCTTTTAACAGCTCTGCCGATAAACCGCACTTTTTCATTAAGCGGGAACCTGCCAAGATTTGCTTTTACAACACCTTTTGTGAGGTATGTTTTTTTTGAATAATCAATGTTAACATCTACCAAAACAGGCTTACCAGAAGCAGAAATTTCTCTCGCCTCTTTTATTTTATTTTCCAATTGCAAATCATTATCTATAGAAATAAAATGACATCCGGTTGCAATGGCAACACCTTCTATATTTACCTCACCAATAATTGAGCATGTTTTTCTGTTCATCGGTATTTCCTGAAACTTGCTGATCTGGCCCAGTTCACCATCGTGAAACACAAACACCATTATTCCCAGCTTGTTGGTTGCGGCGGTTATCAGTTCCATGCAGGTCATAAGAAATGCGCCGTCACCAACAATTGAAACTACTTGTTTATCAGGGTTTGATAATTTAGTCCCGATGGATGCAGGAATGCAGAATCCCATACAGTTGAAATCTGTCGGAGAAATGAATCCTTTCGGCTTATGAACCGGAAAAAGTTCTGCTGCCAAAAACGTGTGCCAGCCATCGTCTACAACCATAAATGCATCGTCATTTATCTGTGAACGCAATTCCTTGAAAAAGAAACCGGGAGATACAATATCTTTCTTCTTTTCTTTCGTCCATTCATCAAAATATGCTTTTTTATCTTTTGCAATTTTTTCGGTCAGTGCTGTTTTGTTTATCGAGGATTTAAATTTCCGGCTGTTTAATTCATCAAGTATAGCATCATACGCGAGTTTCGCATCACTTTCAATACTGACCTTTGCAGGATAGTTTTTGTTAAAAACATCGGGGTTAATATCAATATGAATAAGATTTTCGGGGACCGTAATGCCGTAACTGCCTGTTGCCAATTCCGAAAAACGCACTCCAACAGCCAACAAACAATCACAATCTTTAAAAGCATTTTGTCCGGCAGGCACAGCGGATAGCCCAAATCCAACACCAGTATGCAGCGGATGATTTGCAG
The DNA here is from genome assembly GCA_903889605.1 of uncultured Bacteroidota bacterium. Taxonomy (GTDB): domain Bacteria; phylum Bacteroidota; class Bacteroidia; order 2-12-FULL-35-15; family 2-12-FULL-35-15; genus 2-12-FULL-35-15. The sequence continues at coordinate 887 of CAISYK010000295.1, read as the reverse complement.
GAAAAGAACTTAAACCCTGTAAGGTAGTTGAAACAGGGGCGTTTAAAGCATCTGCCAATTTAATTATAGATTCAGCCGCATCAACCGAACCCCAGCCGACATATAGTCCAGGATTTTTTGCAGAAACTAATAAATCAACAGCTTTTTTTATTTCAATTGAAACCGGCTTAGGAACCTGGTATTTGCGCACATAATTTTTCATATCTGAAACATTTCCCTGAAACATCTGCAGCTCTACAGGAATTTCAATAAATACAGGGCCTGGTTCACCGCTGGTGGCAATTTCATAAGCTTCGTAAATACTGGAAATTATATCTTCATGTTTTTCAATAAGGGAATATTTTTTTGTAATTCCCTGTACAATTTTACTCAAATCAAGCTGATGAAGCTGGTAATGCTTCCCGCTGTCACGCCGAGTTCCGCCTGAAATTACCAACATTGGGCTGCCGTCAAGAAAAGCCTCTCCAATACCGCTCATAGCATGTGTTGTACCTGCTGCAGGAACAATAACAATTGTACCTATATTTTTTGATGAACGTGAAACGCCGTCTGCCATAAAAGCGGCGCCTCCTTCATGCGTTACTAATAATGGGGTGATCAGCTCTGAATTATTTAGGGCATCATATATTTCAGTAGTATGCACACCCGGAATGCCGAATGTGAATTTAACGCCTATTTGTTCCAAAGCGTGAACGACTAGTTCTGATCCTGTTTTTTTCATGATGTCTTCGATAGTTATTTTTTGACTTTATTTAGGTGAAAATTACTGGATATTATTATTTTTCATTTTTAATGGTAATGTTAAATTTTATTTGGGCGTTCCCCTTTCTTAAAAAAGAAATGGGCGGGCTTTATGCTTCAATCTTTTTGCCCTGCGGGACAAAAAG
>CAISYK010000294.1 GCA_903889605.1 uncultured Bacteroidota bacterium | reverse complement strand
AGCCAAAATAGTTTTACGTTGCCTGAAGGCTATCAAACATACAAGAATTATGAAGGTAAAGAGCAAAGAAGTGACAAAGACTTTGATAATGACGGAATTACTGATTTGGCAATTGTTTGTACCAATTCTGATGGGGCAAAAATTGTAGTTGTTTATTTGACTTCTCAATATATTGTAAATCAAAATTATTACTGGTTTCCGTGGAATTATGAAAATGTGAATTTTCAATATACAAACAATGTTTTGGACATTAAATCTGATGATGGTAGTTTTATCTTTTTAACGCTAAAATTAAAATATTATCCAAATCTTAATAATATGAAATTAATTGGCTATGGGCAGGAGGAGTATGTTCGTAGTGCTAATTTAGACGGGGCAATGGTAAAAACCAATTCAAAAACTATAAATTTAAACACAGGGGAATATGAAATTGCTGGTGTTAAAAGAAAAATAAACATTGACCTAATTACCTTATCAAATATTGAAAAATACTTTGACTATCTCAGTTCAGTAGGTGAAAATTATATTGGCAAATGAAAACAAAAAACAAAATCTCTAAATGAAAGCACTTTCAATAATAGGAATTTTTTTCTCACTCATAGCCATACTTTATAGCGTAACAATTCTAAAAGGCGACCAAATAAATAGAAGTGTGGAATTTTCAGTTCCAATTGTTATTGCCGCATTATATCTTTTAGCGTTTTCCATAGTTTCAGTTGTTGCCGCATTCAAAAAGAGAAAGTAACAATAATTATCTTGAAAAAATATTTACTCTTTCTATTTATTATTTCATCAGTTATTTTTTGTAATAGTTGCCAACTATTAAGAGATACGGCAGATAAAGCAAACGCCTTAGCCCAATGTAAATTTGAATTGACAGGGGTTCATAAAAAAGTTTCTTTTACAGAAAATACAAATAACCTTTGGAATTATGTAATTACATTAGACTTTTCAGCAATAAATCCTACACCAGAGAATATAACACTTGGTGAATACAGATTAGATTTATATGCAAATGATAAATGGATAAGCGACATCTCAACTAAAATCCCAATTTGCTTAAAACCTAATGGTACTACTTTAATTGAAGCGAAAACAATTATTTCTCCAAATGGTGTGTTGAGCATATTTTTTAAAAAATTATTTGACCGACCGATAGAATATAAAGTATCCGGTACTTTTTATTTAAACCTAAAAGGATTCACTTTGCCGCTGCAACTTCAATTAATAAAGTATGTAGAAAATCCACAATAACTAAATTGGTTTGGTCAAACAAACGTCCGATTATTTGACTGCGGGAATACAGGGGAGGATATACCCATAAACAGGCACTTTTAAAACACCTTAGTTATTTGGGGGAGGATTTTGTATTTTTGCATTTATAAAATAAATCGTAAAATGAAAAATATGTTAACTTTCAAATTTGGTCAAGATTTACCAAAATTAGAAAGCAAAAAATATTCGTTAAAATCAGTAAAATGTTTAACTGGAAAAATTGGAGATTTCAGATTAAATATTACTTGGTTTACTGGAAACGAAAAAAATGACATCACAATAAATTTATCAAACATTGGAATGAGGGAATTGCCACCATTGGACTTAACAGGAGCGGAAGAAATAGAATTAAAAGTAATTCAAAATAATGATAATATTGAATACGATTTTTTCATAAATTACGACATCAAATAATATAATTGTTTGTCTGTTAAATCAGTTTGTTTTGCAATAATGTTATGCTTAAATAGATCATCTATTGCATTTTGAAATTCAGATTTTGAAATTCCATATTTTTTACAATGTTTTTGGAATTCTAAAGCCTTAACCTTTTTCTTTTTATTGTAATTGGGTAAATCACCATCAATCACACCTAATGAAAATAAAAGTACACGCATAACTATCAATTTTATTTCATACCCACTACCATTACTTAAGAATGTCCGTTCTTGTTCCATAAGAATATAGTTAAACATAATTTTCTAATGGTTTATATACACCTTGCTTTTCATCAACTGTTTTCCGTTTATTCGCCTCTCTCAATAGATAACCTGATTTTCTGCGGGGTTTAGAATCCTTTTTGCCAGATGGTCTGCCAAGTGTCTTGTTTTGGCTCTTGGCACGTTTTAAGCCTTCAATAGTTCTTTCCCTTATTAACTCTCTTTCAAATTCGGCAAAGGCTGAAAGTATCTGAAAATGCAGTTTGCCGGAGGCTGTTGTAAAATCCAAGTTATCTGACAAAGAAATAAAACCGATATTCTTTTTTATTAATTCGGAAACGTCCATTATTAATTCACTGCTACTTCTTGCCCAGCGATCCAATTTATAAACAATAACAGTAGAATATTCCCTGGCACGTAGCTTTTGCAATAACGCCTGTTTAACCGGGCGTGTTTTTCGGGTGCTTTCCGTTTCCATAAAAATATCATATTGCCATCCTTTTAAAATAGCATATTCAACAAGTCGTAAGCGTTGGTTCTCTGTGGTTTGATCGGATGTGGACACACGACAATAAAGGGCTGCTTTTTTTGATTGGCTATGCAATTCTTTAGTTTCCATTTAATGCAGATTTAAGGTCGTTAAAGCCTCTTACAGTTGTGGACAATGCAGTAAACGCTTTGCCAAGAAGATAAAGAGATATGACCCCTATCCCAACGTAAACAGCTATTTTAAGAGCTTTATTAGAGTTTATTGTATTCTTTATTGCCTGATAATTGTTTTTGT
>CAISYK010000293.1 GCA_903889605.1 uncultured Bacteroidota bacterium | reverse complement strand
AGCAAACTAGCTAATACAGAAAATAAAAAACTACAATTACAAGTATTGCAAAACACAAAAACGCAAACACAATTAGAAAACGAAGCCAAGAATAAACAATTAGATATAGACTATCAAAAAGCAAATAGCCAATTGAAAAATTATCAAAAAATATTTGCATTAAAAGAAGATACTTATACTAAAATGCGCAATCAGTATCAGGAAAATATTTTAGCATTAGATAAATTATTAATTGCACAAAACGATATGCTAGTAAGCAAGCTAAATATTGTTACAGCATTAAGCAATATTGGCTTTACAAAAAATAAAATAATCATCAATAATCAACTTTAAAAAACACTATGAAACATTCACATATAATATTTATAGCCTTGTTGTTTTTATTTTCGTGCAAAGGCAATGAAGGTGTAAAACCAGTAATAAAAGATATAGATGAATTGGTATTTGCTTCAGGCGAATTGCAGTGGGAGTCTGCTTATAACATCATTGCCCAAACAGATGGCATTTTGCAATCGCTAAATATAGAAGAAGGAAATTTGATAAGTAAAAACCAAATGCTTGGCAAAATAGATAACCCTACAAATACAAATAATACTAGTACAGCACTAGACCAATTGCAAATAGCTAATACAAACATATCTAGCAGTGCACCTGCATTGCAACAATTACAAGCCAATATACAGTTTGCCGAAAATAAATACCAACAGGATAAGTTGCAGGCCGAAAGGTATCAGCGATTGTATCAAACCCAAAGCATTGCAAAAGTAGAAGTAGAAAATATGCAATTGAATGCAAAAAATTCTTTATCGCAATTGAATGCACTAAAGCAGCAATACCAAAGCTTATTATTACAAGCCAAAACACAACAAATAAATTCTGCCAATCAAGTAAAAAATACACAAGTACAATCTTACTACAACAATATTATAGCACCACAAAAAGGCATAGTGCTAAAGAAAAATAAAGTAGCTGGCGACTATGTAAAAAAAGGAGAAGTGCTAGCAACCGTTGGCAATAATACTGTAATGGAAGCCGCATTGAGCATTGACGAAAATAGCATGGGAAAAATAGCAGTTGGGCAAGCAGTAACTATTCAACTAAATGCACAAAAAAATAAAAATTGCAAAGCTATCATCACAGAAATTTATCCTACGTTTAATACGCAAACACAATCATTTACCTGCATTGCACATTTTACAGAGCCAATTAATTTTACAATACAAGGCACGCAACTAGAAGCAAATATTTTGATAGGTAATAAAAAAAATGTGCTATTAATACCACGCACTGCAATGGGCTTTGGCAACAAGGTAAATGTAAAAGGAAAAAAATTGCCAGTGGTTATTCAAGCAGGTATAGTATCTACAGAATATGTAGAAGTGCTTTCTGGAATTACTAAAGACGATATTTTATTGCCATTAAAACCATAACTATAGGATGAATATTAATTTAGATATTGCAAAAACATATATTTTTTCAAATAAAAAACTAACAGCAGTTGCTGCCATGGGTGTGGTATTGGGCATGTCTATTTATATATTTATGAATTGCATGATGGTAGGCTTTGATAAAAGTTCTAGCGCTAGCATGTTTAAATCTATTCCGCATATCAGAGTTTATAATGATGATGTGATAAGCGCGCCATTAATAAAAGACAGCGGTAAACAATTTGTAATTATCAACCCAAAAGTAGTACCACGCACCAATACTATCACCAATCCAAAATTAGTAGCCGCTACAATTTTAAAACAAAATAATATAAGCATTGTTACGCCTCAAGTAAATGCAAGTGTGTTTTACAATAATGGTAAATCGCAAATAAGCGGACTTGCTTCCGGTGTTGATATAGAGGAAGCCAACAAGATGTTTAACATTAAGTCGTATGTTGTAGAAGGGAATGCGGATGATTTAAAAAATGTACAAAATGGTGTTTTATTAGGAGTTGGAATTGCTGACAAAATGAATGTTAGAACGGGTGATAATATCAGCATCACATCATCTAAAAATGTTCTTAAAATCATGAAAGTGGTAGGGCTTTTCAGAACTAATAATTCTGTCACAGATAAATCAAAGTCCTACATTAATACTAGTCTTGCTCAGCAATTGCTACAAAAGAATTCAAGTTATATTACTGATATAAATGTAAATATCAAAGAATATGATAATGCCCGACAATATGCTGAACGGTTTTCTAAACTAACCGGTTATAAGGCAGAGGACTGGAAAACAGCTAATGAAACCCTTATGGCTGCTTCAAAAATGCGTAAAATTATTATTACGGTGATTACCTTCTCTATTTTATTGGTAGCTGGTTTTGGTATTTATAATATTTTGAATATGACCATTTCTCAAAAAATAAATGATATTGCCATATTGAAGGCAATGGGTTTTAGAGGAGGCGATGTAATACGAATATTTGTTCAACAAGGCTTAATCATTGGCTTTTTAGGGATAGTGTTGGGATTAACCTTAGCAACTATTTTGGTAAATGTGTTGTCACGTGTATATGTAGGAGGCGACATTGGATTTTTCCCAGTCAGTTTTGAACCCACTCAATATATTAAAGGTTTAATTTTTGGTTTTTTAGTAACATTTTTTGCAGGATATATTCCTGCTCGAAAAGCAGCAAATGTAGATCCTGTTTCAATATTTAGGAAATAATGACTAGACAAATTGTACTACAAACAAAAAATGTCGGAAAATATTTTTACGACCCTGAAAAATTCAGGGTATTAAATAATATTTCTATTGAGGCGTATAAAGGTGAATTCTTAACCTTAGTAGGGAAATCAGGGAGCGGCAAATCAACTCTACTTTATTTACTCTCCACTATGGATACAGATTATGATGGTGAGATTTGGATTGATGAAAAAAAAGTAACAGGTTTAACCCAAAACGTATTAGCCGAAATGAGAAATGAGAAAATAGGTTTTGTCTTTCAATTTCATTATTTATTACCGGAGTTCAGTTGCCTAAAAAATGTAATGATTCCTGCTTTAAGATTGGGGGAATATTCAAGACAAGAAATAGAAGAAAGGGCTTACAATAAGTTAGAAATCCTTGGATTAAAAGATCAGGCTTTAAAGCCTGCATCAAAACTTTCCGGTGGGCAGCAGCAACGAGTTGCAATTGCAAGAGCTTTAATAAACGACCCTAAAATAATTATGGGAGATGAACCAACAGGCAATTTAGATAGTAAAAACAGTCAAATTGTTTTTGATATTTTTAAGCAACTGTCTTCTGAATTTGGACAGACGATTATTGCCGTTACGCATGATAACGATTTTGCCAAAGCATCAGACAGAACAATTGAGATGCAAGATGGGAAAATTTTGAGTCATAATGGTATGTCCTTGATTAAAGGTTAATAATATGCTGTGGGTAAATTAGGACATATAAATTGTTCATAGTAAATGGCACTTTCAATTTAATAATTTTTTTCACGATGTCAGTAAAACCACATAGTTGCAAGTAAGGCGTTATTGTAGGAAGTACCCCCTGGAACAGACACAGGGAATATTAAAACAATATTCGGTTATTTCTAAACTGTTGAAAAAAAGATATACTTTCACACCATAAAAGTGGAGACTAGTAACCACTATAAAAATAGGGTGCCACCGAAAAACCAAACGAGTAGGAAAATTTTAAATGGAATAAAATGAAAACAACATT
>CAISYK010000292.1 GCA_903889605.1 uncultured Bacteroidota bacterium | reverse complement strand
TTTTAAAGAAATGGTCATGAGTAAAATCTGGAATGAATTAATTTTTGAAGAAATTAAAAATCAAAATCCTAGTAAAATCACCTTAAGAATAAATGAAAAGCAATTGAACTTTGCTGTGGGATTTAATGGCGTTAATAAGCAGCAATTAGAGGCGAAGGGAATAAAAACAAGTTTTATTGCTGATAACAATCTTTCTAAATATCAATTTGATGTTAGCTATAATTGACCGCAGGGCTCCCCCTGAAGCAATATTAAATTTGATGAAACACGCGGATGCTGTGTTTCAGTTTGAATCAGATGGTATTACATTTAATTCAATTTCTTGTCATCCTGATATCTTTATTTACCAAGATGAATATAATCTGATTATCGCACCGAATGCCCCGTTACAACTATTGGAATTTTTAAATGTCCGCATGGTTAAATATATTTTTGGCAAAAAAAAGGTTGAAGAAAATTTCGAAAACAGTGTTTTATATAATTGCTTTAGTACGGATCATTATTTTTTTCATAAAGCTGGATTTACTGACCCTTCAATCATTAAACTTAACAGGCATAAGGAATTTATTAATTTACCTCAAGCATATACGAGATGCAGTTTAACTCATCTCGGCAATAATAGATTTATCACTTCCGATAAGGGTATAGAAAAAAAACTTATTCAAAAAGGACTAGAATGTTATTATTTTCCGCCTGAACAAATTTCTATAATTGATCACAAGAATGGATTTCTGGGCGGAACAAATGGATTGTGCGGTAATACATTATTTTTTATAGGGAATATTGATTTGCATAAACAGGGCTTATCTTTGAGGAGTTATATTGAAAATTCAGGAATTGAAATTGTTTCTCTTTCCAATAGTTTACTTTATGATGGGGGCGGAATTATATTTATAGATGAAAAAAGAAATACAGCAGCTTTGACTATTTAATTTTATCTAAATTCTTCTGATGTATAAGAATTTTCAATATTTATTCTTAGCATAAATTTACCTGCAATCCATTACATAATTTAATGGACAATTTGTTAAAAAAACTGTATCGGGACAATAACGTTTTGTACCCGAATCTTCATTGTTCACTATATATTCACATATGCTAATATAATTTCAGTCCAATGAAATTAGCTATTCGTCTGACAAAATTCATGCTTGATGAATTGTCGATCAAAATAGTTACTAAAAAACAAAAAAACTGTTGAATATTTGCTTATTTTTCGTTATTATTGTATTTGAATTTCGCAGATAATATGTCAAATAATCAAAATGTAACTGTTTTTCTTTCCCTTTGCTCTAAGGAGCAGTCTGCGCAGCGAAATGAACTTTCTTCTGTTTTAAAAAGGGCAGGAATGACGGTAATATCTGATCCGGAATTTATTTCAGATGGCGGAGTGCTGTCAGTATCGCAGCAGCTTTCAACTTCCGATTGTTCAATACACATTCTTTTTCCTCAATATTTGCCTGTTACGGATTCCGGTGTTTCAGTTTCTAGATTTCAATTTCAGGAAGCTAAAAAGTATCTTGCTGTAAATCCTAACTTTAAAGTTTTTGTTTGGCAGCCTCCTCTTACTGACCTTATGAATGCTGAAGCGCTTCAAATTGATTTCATTAATGAAGTGAAAAACAATATTTCCAAAAGTATGGTGTACAGCAATGCGGTTTCTGCAATTCAGCTTGCGGATGATATACGTTCGCTGATGGAGAAAAAAGAGCTGGTATCTTTTGATTTAAATTCAACGGATATTTTTCTGATTTCCAATCAGCTGGATGAAAACGAGGCGAAGGAAATTATTGATATGCTTAGTGATATTGTTCCCGTTGAAATGCTTAATATAATACAGGACAGCGATACTGATTATTCTGAACTGTGCAAACAGCAGATTTCAAAAAGCAAATTGGCTGTTATTTATTTTAAAGAATCCGGCGATTGGGCACTGCCGTTTGCTCAGCAGGTATGGAAAAAAATCGGCGGGGCAACTTCTCATACCCCAATTCTTTTAATTGGAGACATTGACCCTTCTACTAATACGAATAAAAAATTTGCAGCTCCAAAAGTTATTTCCCTTATTATTGCTGGGGAGCTTATTCCTCTGGAGATAAAAGTACAATACGATAAAATAGCTTTAGCATCAACGGGCTAAATCCTACAATGTCCTTAGATAAAAGTTCTGGGACATACGATGAATAATATTGATTAAAAATGAATTATCAAAATCAGTCATGAACAAATGCAAAGGTACTCTTTCATGGAGTTTTGAAAGGCTGAATAGTAATTTTACCAATAAAAATGCTTGAAGAAAAAATTTGTCCCTACCCCGGCCTTAGGCCTTTTAACGAAGAAGAGTCTATCTTCTTTCGCGGGAGGGAGGAGCATATTGAAAAGATTATTTCTCAGTTAGAAGAGAAAAAATTTGTGATGCTCACAGGCGCCTCTGGTGACGGTAAGTCTTCAATTGTTTATGCCGGAGTGATACCTAATGCACGGGCAGGTTTTTTTAAAGCTAAATTTAATAACTGGCTGATTGCCGATTTCCGCCCTGAGCGTTCTCCTTTGAAAAATATGGCAGCTGCTCTTGCCCAAAAGTTAGGTTATACTGATTTTGCTTATGTTGAAAAAGAATTAAGCTTCGGGTTTTCCTCTTTAATAGATTTATATAAAAAATCTCCTTTTTATTTAAACTACAACAGTGAAATATGGGAAAATGCTGATGAAAAGGAACGCAAAAAATTAAAAAGGAAGGCGGCAAATCTTTTTATTCTTGTCGATCAGTTTGAAGAGTTTTTTACTAATTCCGAAAATTATAATAACGGAAAAGCATCCGTTAATTCACAGGCCGTAATAAATCTGCTTCTGGAAACAGCCAGGATAGCTCTGGCAGAAGATCTGCCTATTTATATTATATGCACGATGCGTTCTGATTATGTGGGGCAATGTGCTGTATTCAGGGGTTTGCCTGAATATATTGGATTCAGTCAGTTTTTTGTTCCCCGTTTAAAAAGGAAAGAAGTTCACCAGGTGATTGAAGAACCCGCTGCACTCAGCGGAAATAAAATTTCCAACCGCCTTATCGAAACATTGATAAACGAATGTGAGGGACTTGATCAGCTTCCTATACTGCAGCATGCATTAAATTGTATTTGGAAATCGCACGCCGAGGATGGAGCGGCAGAAATGGATCTTATTCATTATGCAAAACTTGGAGGCATTGACGGTAATCTCCTTCCTGAGGATCAAAAAATCATATTTTCAGAATGGTATAAAAAGCAGCCTTTATATAAACAAAATTTTTTGGTAGGCGCTTCGTTGTCTAATGTTCTAAACGCACATGCACGTGAGCTTTTTGAATCCTCAATTGATTATTGCCGTAAACATATCGGGCGTGATATTTCAAGAGAAGATGCTCAAAGAATCCTAAAGAAAATTTTCACCTGCCTGACCAAAATAAACGACAGCCGTGCCGTGCGAAACCGTGCAGCAGTTTTGGAAATAAAACAAATAATAGGAGAAGACATTGACAATAAGCTTATTGAGGGCTTAGTAAATATATTCAGAGAACCAGGCAATAATTTGCTTAAACCATATATTGTATCCTCACCCATAATTCCCATAATTTCAAGCGTTGATCCGACAACTGCACGCATCGAATTAGGACATTCGGATTGGAACAAAGAAGAGAACAGAGCAGGAGCAGAATTTTTACATGATGATGACATCCTTGATATAACCCATGAATCATTAATCAGGAACTGGATCGAACTTACTGAATGGACAAAACAGGATCATGAAAATGTTTCAGTAATAAATGATTTAAAAAAACAAGTAGAAAGATGGGAAAAGCAAAATCGTTCAAAAGACTATTTACTTACTATAGGCTCCCTGAGTTATTTCAAAAATTGGTATGAAACAATAAATCCCAATCCTTATTTAATTGCCAAATACGACTCATCTAATTCAGCGCCGAAACAAAAATTAGAAGAAGCTGCACAATTTATAAAACCTGCAAGTGATTTTATTAAAATAAGTGAAGCTGTAATAAAACGAAAGCGCAAAGCAGTATTAGTTATTGCTTCTGTAATTGCTGTGGTATTACTTGGATTTACTTCTTTTGCTTTTATTGAACGGCACAATGCTCTTAATCAAAAAGAAATAGCTTACCAGAAAACAGAACTGGCAAAGACTTCGGAACAGAATGCAATAAAAGAAAAAAAGAATGCACGTCTTTTGCAATTCAAGGCTGAAATTAGTGAAAAGTATTCCAAAAAAGCAACACAGCAAGCTGAATTATCAAAGCTGGAAGCATACTCTGCAAAAGGAACAGCCGAAAAAGCAACCTTAGAAGCGCGGCAAAATTTGATACAGGCAAAACTAAATGCCGACTTGGCAAAAATTGAAACAGGGAAGGCTACTAAAGCACTTGAAGAATCCGAAAAAGCTAAACAGGAAGCTATAAAGTCTAAAATTACGGCTGAAAAAGCTGAAAAAGAAGCTTCACGAATTAGTAATTTGTCTTTAGCGCAGAGCATTGCAATGAAATCTACATTGTTATCTGCAGATCCTCAGCTGCAGGGGTTGTTGGCATTCCAGGCTTATAAACTTAATTTTGATAATGGAGGTGAAGCCTTGGATCCAACTATATACAAGGTTATTCGAAAATCTTATTTTAAATTAAATGCTGACGCAGCTGTTTCCAATATTTTAACTCCATTAGAACAGCGCTCCATGGCTGCGCCGGATACCAATACATTATTATCGGCCGACAAGGAAGGGAATATTTATAAATGGGACCGCAAATCTGAGAAACAAATTGAACATGGGAAATTATTATATCCCAGTTCATTTGAAACCATAACATTTACTGAATTTGCGAATATTATAATGAGCGGACATGAAAATGGTACTGTGTGTATTTGGGACATAAGCAGCATTGCAAAACCAATATTAGTTAAAGAATTAATAAAAAGCCATAAGGGTCCTTTACGTGTTATTGCATGCAATGGTTCGAAAGGATTGCTCGCAACTGCCGGTAAGGATAGTTGTATTTTGGTCTGGAAATATTCATCCTCAGGAACAGAGCTGCTGAAAAAAATAAAAACAAATTCCTCAATACAGGATTTAGTTATTTTAAATGACGGCAATGCAATTATTACTGCTTTAGAAAACGGAGATTTATCGGCTGTTGATATCGCCTCCGAAAAGACATCCTTACTTTATAAAAGTGAAAAATCAAAGCCCTGGAGTTTGAAATTAAATGAAGGAAAGAGTCTTTTGGCTGTAGGTTATTCAGACGGCAAAATAAGGCTTTTTGAGACAGGAAAAATTCAGGGTGCAGAAAATTTAATTTATACTTTCGCGGAAAACACCTCTGCTGTTGACAAAATGACATTCAGTATTTCCGGAAGCATGCTTGCTGCCGCATTTGCCGACAGGTCAATTAAAATATTTAATTTAGCAAAAAAAGGACACAAACCATTGAGTATTAATGACTCAAAATCATTAGCGCGGTTTCTGATGTTTGATTCAGAGAATAAATTGTATGCATGCGGGTCAGATCATGTGATAAGGAAAATTGAACCTTCAACCGACAAAATTGCAGCCTCATTTTGTGAATTGCTGAAAAGGAATTTAACTGCTGCAGAATGGAATCAAAATATTAGTGAAACTATTCCTTATGAGAAAACTTGTATAAATAAATAATGAAAAAGTATATATACATAGCAATATTTATTGCCTGCGGCAAAAATATAGCTGCTCAAAACAACTGCAGCAATATTATAGAAGAAAGTACCGACCTTTATAATGCAGGGCGCTACGACGAATGTATAAATAATCTTGAAAATGGTTTAAAGCATTGTTCTTTATCAAAAAGCAAAAAGGAAAGTGCTTATGTTCTTCTTATCAACTCCAATATCGAAAAAGACAGTTTAAATGGAAT
>CAISYK010000291.1 GCA_903889605.1 uncultured Bacteroidota bacterium | reverse complement strand
TTTCTTTTTGAAACTCTTCACTTTCAGAGCTGAGTGGTTAGATCAAAGAACCGGCGAATTTAATTTTATAAAGTTTGAGATGAATAAAGAAAATTACGATTATGTAATCATAGGATCTGGCTTTGGGGGTTCTGTTGCTGCACTACGACTGGCTGAAAAAGGATATTCAGTTTTGGTAATTGAAAAAGGGAAAAAACATGAAAACAAAGATTTCGGAAAAACAAATTGGAATCTCCGCAAATGGATGTGGCTTCCTCAAGCCGGATTATACGGCATCCAAAAGCTGACTATTTTTAGACATGTAAGCGTTTTAAGCGGTGTTGGCGTCGGAGGCGGATCATTAGTATATGCCAATACATTACCCAAACCGGAATCTCCATTTTTTAATCAGGGATCATGGGCAGGGCTTGCTGATTGGGAAACCGAACTGGCACCTTTTTATGAAAAAGCCTGGAAAATGCTTGGCGCAGCGGTAAATACAAAACTCGGCCCCGCCGATTTAGCTCTTCTTGAAGCAGGTAAACAAATAGGAAAAGAATCAAGTTTTAAACCAACAAAAGTTTCAGTGCATTTTGGAGAGCCTGGCAAAACAATTAAAGACCCTTACTTTGAAGGAAACGGACCTGACAGAACAGGCTGCATTCACTGCGGCAAATGCATGACAGGCTGCAGGAATAACTCAAAAAACACCCTTGACAAGAACTATCTTTTTTCAGCACAAAAACTTGGGGTTGTGATATTACCTGAACATGAAGTTGTTGACGTAAAACCTTTTGGGGAAAAAGGCGATAATGGTTATGAGATAGTCTTCAAAAAATCGACTCAGCGCTTTTCCTCAAAAAAAACAATCCGCACAAAAGGAGTAATATTTTCAGGCGGCGTATTAGGCACTATGCCTCTGCTCCTGGATCTTAAAGAAATATCGCTTCCCGGCCTCAGCGACAGACTGGGGCACATGATAAGAACAAATAATGAAGCACTTATTTTGACTACAACCACAGATAACAATATTAATCTGTCGGAAGGTATTGCAATTGGGTCTATTTTGGATGTTGATGAACACAGCCATATTGAACCTACACGCTATGGTAAAGGTTCCGGAATATGGAGAATTACTATGCTTCCAATGGTGAGTGAACCAAATTTCTTTTTACGCATGATTAAGCTTGTACTGCTGCCATTTAGAGATCTGATTAAATGGCTGAAAGTATTGTTTGTAAGGGATTATGGAAAAAGCACTGTTATTTTGCTTTTCATGCAGCATTTAGATAGTACTTTACACTTTAAAAAAAGTTGGTTTGGTATGAGTTCAAAAATGGAAACAGGAAATGCTCCAACAGCTTTTATTCCGGAAGCACACGAAATGGCAAAAAGATATGCGAAAATAATTAATGGAAAGGCTCAGGTAATATTTACTGAAACAATTACAGGGATTCCCTCAACAGCTCATATATTGGGTGGCGCCTGCATGGCTGCTAATAAGGATGAAGGAGTTATAGACAGCAGTAACAGAGTTTTTGGATACAAAAATATGTATGTTTTTGACGGCTCAATGATATCAGCTAATCCGGGTGTAAATCCAGCTCTTTCTATTACCGCAATTTCTGAAAGAGGAATAAGTTTAATTCCTACAAAGAGTTAAATTAATAAAATTGTTATCCCGTTCCCGAATTGTTTCCAATGAGTGTATGTCTTCAAAACAAAGCAGACTTTTCAAACTATACCTACAAATCAACAGGTGAAAAACATTTGCAGATATGACTATATCTTTTTACAACCCGCTTGGTCTAATGTATATTAAGTGATGGTGTTATACCATTCCTTAATATATTATAGCCTAATCATTCTTTGCGTTTTCCGATAACTAGCTGCTAGGAGGCGAAAGAGCAGCTTTCGTAAGTGAAATTATAAAATTACAAATGGCACAAACAAATAATAAATAATTTTATGTCTCTCTGGTTATTTTTGTCACAGACTATTTCGCAAGTTGTTCGCTTACTTCCCAAAGTTTTTCCTGATTATTCTTATCCAAGGAATAGGAAGATGCTTTAATTTCTTTGCCGTCGACTTTAAAAAATGCTCCGTTTGATTTTTCGTATGCTTTGTTAATGGCTAAACGGCAAAGCATCTTTACTGCTTTATCAGGCTTACTTGAAAATATTTTAAAGATACCGTTTAATATAGCTGGCATTTCATTGGTTAAGTCCGACTTTACGAGTCCCGGATGAAAAAGACTAGTAGAAACCCCTGTCCCTTCCAATCGCCTTGCAAGTGCGAATGTAAACATCTGGTTCATCATTTTAGAAGCGCCGAATGCGCCCAAAAATCCGGAAGTGAATTTTTCCTTCCCTTGTAAATCATCAAAATTTATTTTTGTATCTAAAGGCGCAGAAACCGTTACCACTCTGGAAGGCTTCCCTGCTTTCAACAAATCCAATAATTCATTGGTAAGAATAAAAGGTCCCAAATGATTGGTGGCAAACATATATTCAAGCCCTAATGAATTTTCAACCCGTTTTGTCTTAAAAATTGCTGCTACATTTACTAAAGCATCCAATTTAGCATATTTCTTTTTAACTTCCAAAACAGCTTGTTTAACTGATTTTAATTCGGAAAAGTCTGCTGCTATAATTTCGATATATTTATTGCCGGTACTTTTTGCAATTTCAGATTTTATTAAAGAAAGTTTCTCCGAATTTCTTCCAAGCAAAATCAATTGACAATTTTCCTTTGCAAATTCCATTGCAGTTGCTTTGCCAATTGCGCCTGTAACACCTGTTATTAAAACTATTTTTTTCTTATTTATATATTTTAATAGTTTATAAATTATTGCAAAGAAATTAATTTTTGTTTATAATTATTAAACGCTTGTTCACTTTGTTCTTCATTCAATTGCTTTGCACCATGTACAATAAATGGTTCTACTACTTTTAACCCGCAAAGCTCAAATGTCCCTACAATTAGGTGCTTTAAATAATCTTCTACACTCCTGTTGTTTGCTGCAAAAACAGCTAGGGGCGACCCTGTAGATGTAGAAATTAAAATCTGTTTATTCTGTAAATATTTCCCAGCTCTTCCATAGGCATAGCCATAAGAAAATACCCTCTCAATGTATCCTTTGAGCACTGCAGGCATTGAATACCACCAAAATGGGAATTGAAAAATAATTAAATCCGCCTGAGTTAATAGCCGGTGTTCCCGTTGTATATCTTCGGTAAATGTGCCATTTTGAAGAGCCATAAGTTGTTCTGCCTGCAAATCAAAATAATCGGGCTTATGCAATTTTGTAAAATCCTTTTCATCTGCTGAAGCCTTAAAATTGATTTGAAATAAATCGGAAACAGAAACCTCTGAATTGGATTGTGTAAACGTATCAATGGCAATTTTTCTGAGCTGTCCATTGAAAGAGTTGATATTTGGGTGTGCAAAAACTATATGTACTTTCATTTAAAATAATGATTTATTGGTTTCAAAAAACTCATTGGCACTTCTATACTCTTTTCCTGTTATATTTTTAAAATCTTCGGAATAAGTATCTGTATAGCCCATTTTCATAATATAATTCAGTTCGGTCATAGCGCTTACGATCCATTCCGGCATTCCATTTCCAACCATACTGTTATGTGCCTGTTCATCCGAAATAGCCACATAAGAAATTTTCCTGCCCGTGGCCCAAGAAAGTCCCTGCTCCAATTCCGAGCCTGTATAAGCCAAACCACTTAATTCATAGGTCTTCCCAAAATGATCATCTGTTGTTAGAGCCATGGCTGCTATTTCGCCCAAATCGCTGACATCTAATTGAGCAAAACGAGCCCCGTCCATAGGCATATAAAAACTATTTTGTGCTTTGATACTTCCAATATAAAAATTGATAAAGTTTTGAATAAATGTATGCGGACGAATCAGGGTATAATTGATTTCTGAGGCTTTAATCAAATCTTCAGAAGCGCCGGCCCAACGTGCCATTTGAATTTTTCCGCTGCTGTCAGCACCAGCTGCGGTACTTCTTACAAAATGTTTGAGCCCGTTTAATTTAATGGCATTGATTACATTTTGGGTAATTTGTAATGGATTTTGCATTATTGGCGTTACTAAAAATACTCTATCCATATCTCTTAGAGCATTGTTTAAGCTTTCCTGATCTGCGAAGTTTACGATTATTGGGTTTGCGCCGTATTTCAAAACTTTATCAATTTTTTTTTCGTTTTGTACGCCTGCAAACACCTCCGCTTTTTTGCCCTGAAGATTTTTAAGAACTGCTATGCCTATGTTTCCCGTGGCACCGAGAATGATTATTTTTTCCATTAAAATGAAATTATTTATATGATGGCTGCAAAAATCTTCTAAAAGTTTTACTTTTGCAAGTAGTCACTTTATAATACCCTTGTAACTAAAACGATACCATTATTGAATATAAATTGTTTGTAAAATGAAAGCAGAAGAAAAAAGATCAACAGCCTATCAAAAAATGGTAAAAAACTACTTAAAATATAATCAATGTCCTGTTTCGGCAACCATTAGCGTAATTGGTGGAAAATGGAAACCAATTGTTTTATACCTCATTCATTCGGACGTTCATCGGTTTGGCGAAATGCTGCGAATGCTTGAAGGAATCAGCAAAAAAATGCTTACCGGCACACTTCGTGAATTAGAAAAAGACGGCCTTATTCATAGAAAAGTTTTTGCGGTAGTCCCACCAAAAGTAGAATATACAATGACAGCGAAAGGGAATACATTATGTCCTTTAATTATCCAAATGAGAGAGTGGGGATTGAAAAATGTTTTAATAGCCAGTAATTTAGCCTGAATAGCTTTTTTTAAATGCTAGCCTCAATACTTGAAGTTCTTCTGTCTTTTCTAATAATAGTGCACACCAATATGTTACACCAAGACATAAAAAAAGCCCTCACATTTCTGTAAGGGC
>CAISYK010000290.1 GCA_903889605.1 uncultured Bacteroidota bacterium | reverse complement strand
GAACTCAGAACTGCTTGTGAAATTAACTTAGATACAAAAGATGTTACTGATGTCGAAAGTGTCGAAGTTGATGGATTAGATACCTTAAACGAGCAATTTGTTGAACTTCCGAATGGAGACAAAATCACAGAATTCACATTGGACGGAGAAGAAATATAATTCTTTTTTTTGATTTGCTCGACCTATATGAACATAACCACAAACAACCCAACCATGTCAAAAAAAATCACTGTCAAACAAGCTAAGGAATTCAATGATAAATTTTGCAAGGGTTTAATAGAACTTGGGGCAAAGTCAATAGAACCAATGACAGATTCTTTTATTTCATTTGAAATACCAACAATTGTCGGCAAACTCTCTATCAATGTGCCCATACAGCAAACATACTGTTTTATGATTTTCAGCCGATTTGAAGACGTTGACAAAGCAAAATTAAAATTCGACTGCAATCCATTCTCAGGTAAGTACAATTTTAGTCAAGGCATTTATGATAAGCAAACGGTTGCTGACATTGTTGAAAGAGCTATTATGATGTTTGAATGCACCTTGCCTAATACAAAATAGTTTTTCTTTTTTTTCTTCTCAATGACCTATAAGAATGTATTAACCCCTTAAGCAAAAGCCAAATGAACTCAAAAGAAAAATTTGTAAAACAAGCACAAAGGGAGTTCAAAAAACGAATGTATGCCAGCGAAGTAGCTTTAACTGAAATGAACTTCGCATATTCTGAAAGCGAAGTCCTTCGTGTGTTTTACAAAAGTATTAAAGAGCCGTTTTTACACAAATGGTGCGAACTATTAACCCTTCCTTCCCAAACTGAGAAAATAATTGAAAAAGCATTGGGCAATTACATTTCCAATGATAGCGAAGATTACCATGCAATAATTCAGGTTTTGAGAGCAGAATTGCCGACAAATCAAGATGAACTAATCGACAATATTAAATTTGGTAAAAGTGATGATGATACCATAAGCCCAATTCAAAAACTGGAATTTTCTTTGACGGTAAAAGAATTATGTGATATGATTGGAATTGAATAAGCAAGAGTCGATTTCTTTTTTTGCTAAACCCAAACCTATAATAGTAACCAAAAAGCCCGAAACCATGTCCGACATTAAATCTGTTTTAAACAAAATAAGTATGGTTCAAATCCCCGAAAATGCTTTGCTTGATGGTGTTATAAAGTTGTTGAGTGACCGTGAATCATTCATTGACGCTGATAAAGATTTGAACGAGCGTATCTACACTGGGGACGTGTTTCAGGCTATTGCTGGTGAATTAGCAGAAATGAAAGGCAGCCCGCTAATTCCCAGCAAAAAAGTTGTTGACCAAATTAATGAATTGGCAGAGCTGATTGACAGCGAATACATTCAAATAACAATGATTTAAACCGATTCTTTTATTTCAACTCCTTAACCTATAAGAATATGAAAAAGACAATCGCACTCGAATTCGCCACAAACTTATCTGGCAACATAAGCCCAGAAATTAAAGCCAGACTTCAGGCAGTCATCAACAACCCCTGTGAAGCAACTTGGGAAGACACATATAGCCTCATTATAAATGGTTCGGGAAAATCAATGACTCTTTGGCAAGCAGTGCTAATTGTCAGACCTGACTTTACTCAAAGCAAATCTTCTGGTTCTTTATGGAAAGTAATTCCTTCAAGTGCGGATATTGTGAGTGCAATAAATGAAGCTGTATTCAGAGGGGGATTGAAGGAAAAACAAATCAGCAAAGAAATATTAACTTCCTTTTATACGAGAAGAATATTTTGATTTTCAATAATTAAAGATAAAACCCATGAACACATTGAACCAAATATTAGATTAACCTTCACCGAAGACGCAAGGGTGAATGAACACGATAAAGAGGTCATAATTGAAAATGTATTAACGGCATTGCGCAATCAGGTAAATAGCGGAATGGGGCTTGCTCCAGAAAACTCAGAATGCATTACTGAATTGATTGATGTGAGAGATGATAAAGGTCTGGGACAAACATGGGACGTGAATAAAGATTGCAGCATTTGAAAATTGTTTTCCAATTGTTTCTTTTTTTTACTCTCTTTGACCTATAATTAAAAACAAAAAGATATGAAAAAAGTATTCGATAAAAATGGAATTGAAATTACAGAAACATCACAGGTAAAAGTGCCTGAACCAAACAACTCAGACATACATCAATGTGAATTTGTTGGGAGTGTCGCTGACATATTAGATAGTGGGAATGTTATTGTAGAAGATGGAGATAGCGACTTTTTTGAAATTGAAGCTAAGCGATTGGAAGTTCTGGAAGATTGACGAACTACTCAATGGAACTCAACAAAAGGTATATCATTTTTTCTGCTTTTTTTAAAAAAGGATTGCCAATACGAAACTAAAACATAAAGCCATGCAGAACAAATTTGTAAATATATCCATTGAAGGGCAAGACAATATTGGAGTTATTGACCTCGGATTAATTGACTCTCTGGAAGGTGAAACAAAACTCTGTGATACAATCAAACAATGTCTTAAACCAAAGTTGATAGAAGCACTTGAAAGCCATTTTGATTCTATGGTAAATATTGGGTTAATAAATGTTATTTCAACACTCGGACATATTGAGGTTAGAGCTGATGTAGAAATTGGAACTGACGAACAGGATATTTATACTGAACACGTAACACTTGAAGAAACTTGGGTTTATTGATAAACAAGAAAACCACTCCCCATAATTTGAGAAGGATATGAGATGAAACTCTACCCTTCTTTTTTTTGAAATCCTCGACCTATAGGAGAAACAACCAACAACATGAAATCAAAAT
>CAISYK010000289.1 GCA_903889605.1 uncultured Bacteroidota bacterium | reverse complement strand
CGTTTTTGTTTTTTTTATGTGTGTTTAATTCTCTAAAATTCCCTGCATATTTTATTGTCATTCTAATTCCCAAAAGTATGAGTTTGAAAAAAATTACTATCTATCCCTTCCTTTGTTTATTTTTCATACAATGTTCTATACTGCTTCATGGCCAAGGCATATCTGCAATTAATAACGGAATCAAAGGAGCCGTATCGGACGCTTCAAATAAAGAATTTATTATTGGTGCGGCAATTTATGACCTTAGCGATATTACACATGGAACTGTTAGTGATTTTAACGGTAATTATCAATTGCATTTAAACAAAGGGAAGCATACCATTATTTGTTCATTTGTCAGCATGAAATCTGATACAATTGACGTTCTTATTGATTCATCGAAAGTTGCTGAACATATCTTTCTTTTAAAATCAACAGCTACGCAGCTGCAGACAATGGTAGTTTCTGCTGGAAAGTATGAACAAAAACTCAGTGAGATCACGGTTTCAATGGAGGTTATAAAGCCGACTTTAATTGAAAATAAAAATTCGGCCAATATAAAAGGAGTTTTAGATCAGGCGCCCGGCTTAAATATTTTAGATGGTGAACCGCAGATTCGCGGAGGAAGCGGGTTTAATTTTGGTATCGGAAGCCGTGTTGCTATTTTGATTGATGGCTTACCGGCATTAGCTGGTGATGGCGGTCGTCCGGAATGGAATTTTATTCCTCTTGAAAATGTTGAACAAATTGAAATTATTAAAGGAGCTTCTTCAGTAACTTATGGTTCTTCTGCCTTAAGCGGTAGTATTAATATCAGAACTGCTTATCCAACAGATAAGCCAGTTACTAAAATAGCGGTATCATCCGGTATGTATGATGCTCCTTCAATAGATAATGGTAAATGGTGGAAAGGAACAGCAAATTTTTCCAATGCAAATTTTCTGCATTCCGAAAAAATAGGACAACTGGATTTGGTTGTAGGCGGTATGGGTATTTATGATCATGGTTTTATTGGACCTTCTGCTTTTCACCCTTGGTTAGGTCCTGATAATGATACAATGGTAAAACCGAATCAGGTAGGAGAGAAAACGGGGAGGTTAAATTTTAATTTACGCTACCGCCCTAAAAATATTACCCAACTGAATTACGGAATAAATGGGAACTTTATGAAATCTACAAATAATTTATCATTAATTTGGGACAATGATACATCGGGACTTTATAGGGCTTTCCCACACACCATGACGCTGCAGAATCAAACTATCTGGTACCTTGATCCATTTATTAATTATTATTCGAAAAATGGATTTAAACATAGTTTGAGGGCACGTTATTTCTATACGGAGATGGAATACAGCAAAGATGGATTGACCACAATTAAAAATAATTCAAAAGTGTTTTATAGTGAATATCAGCTCACAAAGCAGTTAAAGAATGGATTAAATATAACAGGGGGGCTTATCATGAATCAAACCTATGCTGAATCAGGTATACCTAAAGAAGGGATTTTGCCGATCAACCACCTTCAAAACTTTGCAGCCTATACACAATTTGATAAAAAACTTTGGAAGATTTTAAATCTATCGCTTGGTTTCAGAGACGAGTTTTTTATAATGAATAAAGAAAAAGCCGTGTCAAAACCAATTTTCCGCTCAGGATTAAATTTACAAGCGGCGAAGGCAACATATCTGCGTTGTTCATATGGGCAAGGTTATCGCTTTCCAACCATTACAGAAAAATATATGAACTCAGATATTGGAGGTATTGCTATTTTTGCAAACCCTATTTTGAAGTCTGAATCAAGTTGGAATGCTGAAATTGGTTTGAAACAAGGATTTAAAATAAATAACTTTATTGGTTCTATTGATGCGGCATTTTTTCTGCAGGAGTATTCAAACACAATTGAATTTACTTATGGTACCTGGGACAGACAAAAAGATATGTTCGGAGATGACAGTTTAGCACGAGGGTTCAAATATATTAATACGGGTTCCACTCGTGTGAAGGGATTTGAAATATCATTGCCAGCTGAAGGAAAAATTTCTAAAAATTTAAAGATTGGTATTTTGGCTGACTATACTTATGTTCTGCCTCAGGCAATTAATCCTGACCAAGTATTTTTTATCGATAGTTCAAGAATTCCAATGTCGTATAATTCGACGAGCACAGATACAAAAAATAGTGTTTTAAAATATCGGTTTCAGCACATTGCAAAAATTGATCTCCAGTTAACATATAAAATATTTTCAATTGGGGGGGATTTTAGATATTACAGCTTTGTTCAGAATATTGATGGAATATTTTACATGTTCGAACCGCAAATGCACAGCGGACTTGAAAAATACAGGAATAAACATAATGAAGGCACCAAAATAATTGATTTAAGAATAGGAATGGATGTAACAAAGAATTTTAAATGTGCTT
>CAISYK010000288.1 GCA_903889605.1 uncultured Bacteroidota bacterium | reverse complement strand
GAGGTTGAGAAAACTTTTTCAGGGTTTTCACTTCTGCTTGCATACCGAAAGTAGGATGTTTCCATTCCATAGGTAAGTATAACCTGAAAAAATGCCACATAGGCCAGAATATTGCTCAATATTCCAAATTCAGCCGGTACAAAAATCCACGTATAAAGAGGTGTAAGCCACCAATTCAAAAATCGTCCAACGATACTTGGTAAACCATAGATTACAGTTTCACCTGCCAATTTTTTTAGTACACTCAAAATAGTATATTTTAAATTCAAACCGCAAAGATACTGCTTTAGATAAAAATGTCTTATGTGTTCCACGTGAAGCAATGTTAATAAAACAACCATAATTTGTTAATAAGAGCTGATTTTTAATTAATTTTCACATGAAAAATATTTCTTTTGTATTGACAACTTTTGTATTGATTATGAGAACCTTTACGCTGTTTTTTCTATTGCTATTAATTCCTTATTTCGTATTTGTCAATTGCGCACAAACTTCAAAAAGATCTCGCAAACCGGTCACATCGATACAAATAAACCCAAAACATAAAAATTATCGTTTAGGTGACAAACTTTCAGTAAGCTTACAGACCAAACTAAAAGATGGAGTTTTAAAAAATATTGAGCTTATTTTAGATGGAAATTCCATTTTTTCCAGCAACAAAATAGACTGCATTTACGAATTTGAAACTTCGAATTTTCAAGTCGGAACTCACATTTTAAAAACAATTGCCACTAAAGAGGATGGAATTACTGGAGAAAATTATGAGGAATTTTTACTTCTTTCAGATATAGTACCAGAAAATTTGGGATATAAAATTATAAAGTCATATCCTCATAATACTAAATTTTTTACCGAAGGATTTGAAATTCACCAAGGATTTCTGTATGAGGGTACTGGGCAGGAGGGGACTTCAGCAATTTATAAAACAGACCTTTCCAATTGGAAAGTCATCAAAGAATTTAATATTGATAAACAATATTTTGGCGAAGGAATCACCATTTTAAATGATAAATTATACCAGCTTACCTACAAAACACAAATTGGCTTTGTAAGGAATTTGAATAATTTTGAAGTAATTAAAACATGGAATTACAAAAATGCCCAGGGTTGGGGTATGACAAACGATGATAAATCATTGATAATGAGCGATGGTACTGATTGCATTTTTTACCTAGATCCTGAAAATCTGAATGTAACCAAACGGTTGCAAGTATGCAATAACAAGGGAACCGTATCAAACTTAAACGAGCTGGAATACATCAACGGTGAAATTTGGGCAAATATATGGATGACAGATATGATCGTTAAAATTGACCCAAAAACTGGCAAAATCATTGCTGAAATTGATTTAAGGGGTTTATTGGAATCAACGCTCTCAAACCAGAAAAATACTGTTGATGTTCTTAATGGAATTGCCTTTGATCACACCACAGGGAAAATTTATGTAACCGGGAAATTATGGCCTAAAATATTTGAAATAGAGGTTACACAAAAATCAAAATAAAGTTGGGGTATTATCTCTTAAATATATTTTTCCTAAATGCTTATATGCCAATTCAGTAGCTTCACGGCCTCTTGGCGTTCTCTTTAAAAATCCCTCTTTGATCAAAAAAGGTTC
>CAISYK010000287.1 GCA_903889605.1 uncultured Bacteroidota bacterium | reverse complement strand
TATCCCTACTATCGAAAGCTATGGCTGTAGTATTGCCATTGGTATTACTGCTGATTGATTATTATACTGGCCGTAAATTTGACAAATTCGTGATATTAGAAAAGCTTCCTTTCTTTGCAATTTCTATAATTTTTGGTGTCTTAGCTGTGCATATTCAATCAGAATCTATTGCTGATTTGCAAACATTTACTATGCTTCAGCGCTTTGAATTCGCATCATACGGAATGATCAATTATATTTACAATTTGTTTATCCCAGCAAATCTTTCATGTTTTTATCCTTACCCTGACCTTACTGAAAATCACTTTCCGATCATATTTTATATTGCACCATTTATTGTGCTGGGGATATTTATATTAGTTTTTATTAGTATTAAGAAAAATAAAATTCTGGCTTTCGGCTTCCT
Source organism: uncultured Bacteroidota bacterium (assembly GCA_903889605.1). Classification (GTDB taxonomy): domain Bacteria; phylum Bacteroidota; class Bacteroidia; order 2-12-FULL-35-15; family 2-12-FULL-35-15; genus 2-12-FULL-35-15. Next base: position 17,153 of record CAISYK010000287.1, on the reverse strand, counting down.
GTTTTTTTGTATAACAATAGCTTTAGTTTTACAATTTATATCCGTAGGGCAAGCAATTATGGCAGACAGATATTCATACGTTTCCTATATAGGTTTATTTTTTTCCATTGCAATGGGTTACGACTGGCTTCAAAATCAGACGGACAAAAAAAGCCTCATCTTAAAAAACATTTCCACTTTGCTTTTAATATTATTCGCAGCTGTGTGTTTATGGCTTACACATGAAAGAACTAAAGTTTGGAAAAACAGCGATGTATTATGGACTGATGCAATTAACAAATACCCTAAAGGCGAACAGCCATACAGAAATAGGGGAAGTTATTTGATAAATAAATCATTATTTGATATTGGAGAAAAGAAAGACGCGCAGAATGACTATGACAGAGCACTGGAAGATTTCAATATTTCTATTCAAATGAATCCCAATAATGCAAAAGTATACTCTAATCGTGCAAATATATTTGGATTAAAAGGTCAATTTGATTTAGCTTTAAAAGATTATTCAAGAGCAATAGAATTGAATAAAACAAATGCACAAACATTTTTTAACAGGGCAATTACGTACAGCATGATGAAGCAATTTGACAACGCAATTGCTGACTATAACACAGCATTAACAATGAAACCGGATTTAACTGCCGCAAAGCAAAGCAGAGCTTATGCATTTATTGATAATGGGTACTATGAAAAAGCAATTGCTGATCTTAATGATTTAATTCAACTGGACTCGTCAAACTTCAATTATTATTTCCGCAGAGGCGCTGCGTTTTTAAAAATGGGAAATCACCTTAACGCACTTGCTGATAACACCTCTGCAATAAGACTAAACCCTGATGACAGCAGATCATATTTCAACCGGTCAATTGCGAATAATGCATTAGGAAAATATATAAATGCCTTAGAAGATGCTTTAAAAGCTAAAAGTTTGGGGTATGAAGTAGAAACAAGTTACCTGGATGAATTGAGAAGGAAGCAGTGAAATTAATGAACCTGGGAAGAAATAATTTCTCATATATATTATTACTATTCAATTAATCAGCATCTGTATTTATTCTTCAAAAAATTGAAAGAAATCGCCAATGAAAGTTAATAAAATCAAGCAAGATAAATCAAAACAAAACGAAACGAAAAAAGCAGTTCCGTCCGTTAAACTAAACACTAATAAAACTTCATTGCTTTGGCTTGCCGGAATTTTATTGCTGACTTATATAGCTTTCTCACCTTGTTTGAAAAACGGATTTACAAATTGGGACGACAATGTATATATCGGCGAAAATGCCATGATTAAAAGCCTTGCTGGAGATAACATAAAAAAAATGTTTAATACCGAAAATTATGTATCCAACAATTACCATCCAATTACCATTCTTTCTTTAGCTGTAGATTATAAGTTATCAGGATACAATGCTAAAACATATCATGTTACAAATCTTTTGTTTCATTTATTGAATACCGCCTTGGTATTTTGGTTTATTCTTTTATTGAGCGGCAACAAAATATCTGTAGCAGCCATTGCAGCCTTGTTTTTCGGAATACATCCCATGCATGTCGAGTCCGTGGCATGGATCTCGGAACGCAAAGATGTGCTGTATACATTTTTTTTTATGGCCGCATTGATATGTTATTACAAATACATTAATTATACAAAAAAAACTAAACCTCTGCTTTATGTCCTAATACTAATATTGTTTTTATTATCCATATTATCAAAAGCAATGGCCGTGGTATTCCCATTGATATTGCTGCTGATAGATTATTATGCAGGACGTAAATTTAATAAGTATGTTATTATTGAAAAGCTCCCTTTCTTCGCTCTTTCTTTATTTTTGGGGATTTTGGCTTCTCATATACAATCAGGAGCAATTGCGGAAATGGAAACCTTCACCTTGCTGCAGCGCTTTGCATTCGCGTCATACGGCATGATCAATTATATTTACAATTTATTTATTCCTGTAAATCTTTCCTGTTTTTATCCGTATCCTAACCTTATTGGAGATCGGCTTCCAATCATATTTTACATAGCGCCGTTTATTGTTCTGGGGATATTTATTTTAGTTTTTCTCAGCATTAAGAAAAACAAAATACTCGCTTTCGGTTTCCTGTTTTTTTTTATAACTGTTGCATTAGTTTTACAATTTATTTCCGTAGGACAAGTGATTATGGCAGACAGATATACATACATTTCATATATAGGGCTGCTCTTTCCTATTGCAATGAGTTATGAATGGCTTCAAAATCACTCTGACAAAAAATATTCTCTTTACAAAAAACTTGCTATGCTTTTATTAATAATCTTTGTTTCGTTATCCGTATGGCTAACCAATGAAAGATGCAAAGTCTGGAAAAACAGCGACGTATTGTGGACAGATGCAATTAATAAATACCCAAGCAGTGAAGCATACCGAAACAGAGGCAGCTATTTAGTGAACAAGATCGCTTACGATTTAGGTAAAAATAAAGCTGCTGAAAATGATTATGACAGAGCGCTGGTTGATTTTAATATTTCAATTAAAATGAATCCTAATAATGCAAAAGTATTTATTAACCGGGCAAATATTTATGGATTAAAAAAACAGTTTGACATGGCTTTAAGCGATTATTCAAAAGCAATAGAATTGGATAAAACAGATGCTCAGACATTTTTTAACCGCGCCATTACCTACAGCATAATGAAGCAATTTGATAAAGCTGCCGCAGATTACACTACAGCTTTAACTATTCAGCCTGGATTCACAGCGGCAAAAGAAAACAGGGCTTATGTGAATGTTGATAACGGAAATTTTGAAAAAGCACTTGCAGATTTAAATGAATTAATTCAACTTAATACAACTAACCCAACTTATTATTTTTACAGAGGTTTTGCATATTTTAAAACCGGGAAAATACAGGCGGCACTTGCTGATAATACTTCGGCCATCCAATTGAATCCAAATTACAGTGCAGCTTATTTTAACCGCTCTGTAATAAATAAGGCTGCAGGCAAATTTAAAAATGCCTTGAACGATGCATTAAAAGCACAAAGTTTGGGTTATATTGTAGATGCTGATTACCTTAATGAATTAAAAAGTAAACAGTCATTGATTTAATAATTCATTCGGCCTTTTTCAAAATATTAATTTATCGAATTAACTATTTAATGCTATTTTTACAAAAAAAACTCCTAAAAAATATGAAAAAATCAATTTCTATAAAATTTTTCGCAGCGGTTTCTCTATTGCTGTTTATTAACTTTTCAAGCATCACTGCTCAAAAAAATGCAAAAGTTTACAAATATGAAAGTGTTCCAAATGATCCGCTGAATGCGCGGATATACAAACTTGATAATGGCTTAACTATTTACATGACTGTTTATAAAAATGCCCCTCGTATTCAAACGTATATTGCTACTCGCGCCGGGAGTAAAAATGACCCTAAAGATGCAACTGGATTAGCACATTATTTAGAGCACATGCTTTTTAAAGGAACTGACAAATACGGCAGCAAAGACTATGTTAAAGAAAAAGTTGAATTAGATAAAATTGAAGGGCTTTACGAAATTTATAGAAAAACAAAAGATGATGATCAGCGAAAAGGAATTTATCATCAAATTGACAGTATTTCAGGATACGCATCAAAATTTGCTGTTGCAAATGAATACGACAAAATGCTTGCAAACATTGGTGCTAAAGGAACCAATGCTTATACCTGGTTAGAACAAACAGTTTATGTAAATGACATTCCTTCAAATCAACTTGATAAATGGACAACTATTGAATCTGAGCGTTTCCGCAATCCAATAATGCGGTTATTCCATACCGAGTTAGAAGCCGTTTATGAAGAGAAGAATAGAGGCCTTGATAACGATGGCAGCAAAGCCTGGGAAGCGCTGCTTGCTGGGTTGTTCCCCAACAACAACTACGGTTCTCAAACTACTATTGGAACAATCGAACATTTGAAAAACCCTTCTTTAACAGAAATAAAAAAATATTTTAACACCTATTATGTTCCGAATAATATGGCAATATGTATTTCAGGCGATTTCGATCCTGATGCAGCAATAAAAATGATTGATAAAAAATTTGGTGACTGGAAAAGCAAACCTATTCCAACTTACACACCATATATTGAAAAACCAATTGCTTCACCTGTTATTAAAGAAGTAATAGGGCCTGATGCAGAAAATATTATAATTGGCTATCGTTTTGCCGGTATAGGAAGCAAAGATGCTGATATGATCATGATGATCAATAAAATTTTATCAAACGGACAGGCAGGTTTAATTGACTTGAACCTTAATCAGGAGCAGAAGGTATTAGAAGCAGGAGCAATGGATATGGAGTGCAAAGATTATTCCGCACATATTTTAAATGCGACGCCAAAAGAGGGACAGACATTAGAACAAGTAAAAGATTTACTGCTTGAACAAGTTGACAAAGTTAAAAAAGGTGATTTCCCCGATTGGTTATTAAGCGCAATTATTACCGACATGAAATTACAGCAAACAAAAATGTATGAACAAAACAGCGGTCGTGCTGATGCTTTTGTAAGTGCATTTATTACTGACAACAAATGGCAGGAATACTTAAACACAATCGACCGACTGTCAAAAATTACAAAACAGGAAATTATGGATTTCGCTAAAACTAATTATACAAATAATTATGTTGTTGTATACAAGCGTACCGGAGAGGATAAAAATGTTCAGAAGGTTATAAAACCTGCTATTACGCCTGTTGAGGTGAATCGTAATGATCAGAGTCCTTTTCTGAAAAGTATTATTGACGGTCCGATAAAGGACATTGAACCTGTTTTTCTTGATTACAATACTGACATCAAAAAAAGCAATTTAAAAAGCAACATACCTGTTTTTTACACCGCTAATACCGAAAATAAAACTTTTGATATGTATTACGTTTTGGATATGGGTACCAATCATAATAAAAAGCTTGATGTGGCAATTAACTATTTAAAATATCTTGGAACAAAAGACTTAACAGCTTCTGCTTTAAAACAGGAATTTTATAAACTTGGATGTTCATTTGATGTTTATGTCGGAGATGATCAAGTATGGGTAAGTCTTAACGGCTTAACTGAGAATATAGAAAAAGCGACAAAATTGTTTGAAGATCTTTTGGCTAATGCACAGCCTAATGAGGCTGCATTAAAAAATGTAGTATCCGATATTCTTAAAAAACGAGATGATGCGAAATTAAGTAAAAATGAAATTTTATCCGGCGCACTCTTATCTTATGGAAAATACGGCAAACTATCGCCTTATACCAATATTTTATCTAGTGACGAATTGAAAAATTTAAATTCAAAAGAACTGATTTCAATAATTAACAGTATTACTTCTTTTCAGCATCATGTTTTATATTATGGAAGCAACACTCAGGCTGATGTTGAATCGATGTTAAATAAACTTCACAAGGTTCCTGCCGTACTTAGCCCTATACCAGAACCTACAAAATTTGTGAATTTAGAAACTAATTCAAATGTTTTTATGGCAGAATATGACATGAAGCAGGCTGAAATAATAATGCTTTCAAAAGACGGAAAATACAATAAGGACAATGCATCCCTGGTTCGCATATTTAATGAATATTTTGGAGGAGGAATGGCTTCTGTTGTATTTCAGGAGCTCCGTGAATCTAAAGCTTTGGCATACTCAGTTTACTGCAGTTACAGCACACCCAGAAAGAAGGAGGATTACAATTATGTATTTTCATATATCGGCACTCAGGCTGATAAATTACCTGAAGCTATGACTGGAATGATGGGATTAATTAATAATATGCCTGAATCTGATAATAATTTCAAAGCATCAAAAGAAGCAATTTTACAAGGAATCCGTTCTGAACGCATTACCAAAGCAAGTATTTTATTTAGTTATGAAAATGCCCGAAAATTAGGACTTGATTATGATATCAGAAGAGATATTTTTAAAAATGTTCCAAAAATTACTATGCCTGAAATGAAAACTTTTGAACAAGATCACTTGAAAAACATGAAATACACAGTTCTGGTTATCGGAAAAAAAGAGAGTCTTGATTTGAAAACTCTTGAAAAATACGGAAAAATAACTGTACTGCCTTTGCAGGATATTTTTGGATATTGATTTTAAGATATTAATTTCTATTTCATGTTTCACGTTTTTTGGTCTATGAATAGTTGTAAGTCTGCAGCTTTTTAAACCTGAAACTTGAAACATGAACCCCATTGTTTCTTTCGTTCAAAACCTTATCTTTGTATTCCTATTAAAAAAAACAACAATATTGAACTTTTAACATAAAACTTTAAACTATTAAAACTATGAGCAAAATTAAAGTAGCCAACCCTGTGGTTGAATTAGATGGTGATGAAATGACACGTATCATCTGGAGATTTATTAAAGACAAATTAATTCTTCCTTATCTTGATTTGGATATTAAATATTATGATCTTGGGATTGAGCACCGCGATGCTACTAACGATCAGGTAACTATTGATTCTGCTGAAGCAATTAAAAAATATAATGTTGGTATTAAATGCGCTACCATTACACCAGACGAAGAGCGTGTAAAAGAATTTAATTTAAAACAAATGTGGAAATCGCCGAATGGCACTGTGCGTAATATTTTGGATGGCACAGTATTCCGTGAACCAATCGTATGCAAAAATGTTCCCCGTTTGGTTCCTAACTGGACTTCTCCAATCTGCATTGGCCGTCACGCATTTGGTGATCAGTATCGTGCTACCGATTTCGTAACAAAAGGTAAAGGAAAATTGACCATCAGCTTTACTCCTGAAGACGGAAGCGCTCCTCAATCTTATGAAGTTTATAACTACAAAGGCGATGGTGTTGCAATGGCAATGTACAATACAGATGAGTCAATTAAAGGATTTGCTCACGCCTGTTTTAATACCGCTTTGGCGAAGAAATGGCCTTTATATCTTTCAACTAAAAACACCATCTTAAAAAAATATGACGGACGTTTTAAAGATATTTTTGAAGAAATTTACCAGGCAGATTACAAAACTAAATTTTTAGCCGCTGGTATTGTTTATGAACACCGCTTAATTGATGATATGGTTGCTTCTGCATTAAAATGGAACGGAAATTTTGTTTGGGCATGCAAAAATTATGATGGTGATGTTCAGTCTGATACTGTTGCACAAGGTTTTGGCTCATTAGGCTTAATGACCTCTGTGCTTATTACTCCAGACGGAAAAACAATGGAAGCAGAAGCGGCACATGGCACTGTAACACGTCATTACCGTGAATACCAAGCAGGGAAACCAACTTCTACAAATCCAATTGCATCTATTTTTGCATGGACTAGAGGTTTGGAATTCCGTGGTAAATTAGATAACAATAAAGAATTAATAAATTTCTGCCATGCATTGGAACAAGTATGTGTAGAAACTGTTGAATCAGGTAAAATGACAAAAGATCTTGCAATTTGCATTTACGGCAACAAAGTAACTTTAGGTGAGCATTATTTAAATACTGAAGATTTCTTATCTGCTTTGGATACCAATCTGCAGGCTAAACTTGCAAAGAAAGTTATTGCCTAAATTATTAATATTACTGCATTAAACAAAGATTGACTCTTTCAAAAAAGAGTCAATCTTTGTTTTTTAATAGTTGCACGACTCTTAGCATTTTTGTTTGCATCTGCAATCCTTTTAGCAAGTATTGCAGGATTTACTTTTAAATTAGAAATTTTATTTTATTACTAAATTAAACTTTAAAAATTTAGTATCAACCACTAAAAAAACAGCAATTGAATAATTCATAAATACTTCCAAAATTCCAAATAATGAAGTCCTTTATTTCCAAAAAAATCATTTTATTTTTAAGTATTTTCTTCTGCGTTACGCTTCTAAATTTGTCTGTTCAAGCACAGGATAACGTTGGTATCGGCACTGTCACTCCAAATGCCAGTGCAATTTTAGAACTGCTCTCCACTAATAAAGGTTTTTTAGTGCCTCGAATGAACACTGCGGGTATGATTGCAATGGCAAACCCTGCAAACTCTTTATTAATATATAACACAGATTCAATGTGCTATTGCTTTTATAGATTACCAAGTCTAACTTGGGTTTCATTATGCAAATCTGGGGCAGGAGGCTCTGGCAGCAATGGGGCAGCAGGAAATACAGGAACAACAGGTGCGGCAGGGGCTGCTGGTTCAACGGGCTTTACCGGATCCAGCGGTTCAAACGGGACTACAGGGCATACCGGATCTACAGGTTTTGCAGGTTCAACCGGAAGTACCGGATCTTTTGGTGCAACTGGATTAATTGGATCGACAGGAACTGGTGCATCCGGGTCTACTGGCTGTACTGGTAGCCAAGGATACAGTTGCTGGGATATTAATCAAAATGGAATTAATGATCCTGCAGAGGATGTAAATGCGGATGGGGTTTGGAATGTTAGTGACTGTAATGCTGGCGTTCCTGTTCCTGGGCCAAAGGGTAATACTGGTTCTACCGGACTATTAGGTTCTGCTGGATCAACAGGATTAATAGGTTCAACCGGTGTGGCTGGTTCTCAAGGCTCAACAGGCAGTACTGGATATATTGGGTCTACCGGATTAATAGGAGCTTCGGGTGTTGGTTATACTGGGGCTACTGGAAATGGTTCAATTGGGGCTACTGGTTCTCTTGGGGCAACAGGAGGTACAGGGTATATTGGGGCAACTGGTTTAGGATATACTGGCGCAACTGGAGTTGGATCCACAGGTCCAACTGGAAACAGTTTTACCGGGACAACTGGAAATACTGGAGCAATTGGCGCAACTGGTGGAGGATATACAGGTGCAACTGGTGGCGGATTTACTGGCAGTACAGGCACTCAGGGATTCAGTTGCTGGGATATTAATCAAAATGGAATTAATGACCCTTCAGAAGATGTAAATTCGGATGGGGTTTGGAATGTAAGTGACTGTAATGCAGGCGTTCCAGTTCCAGGACCTAAGGGTAATACTGGTTCTACAGGTTTTGCAGGCTCAACTGGTTTTGCAGGCTCCAATGGTTACACTGGATCAACAGGATTAATCGGGTCAACCGGCGCTGGTTCTATTGGATCAACAGGAACTACAGGCTCCAACGGATCAACAGGATTAATAGGGTCAACCGGCGCTGGTTCTATTGGATCGACAGGTACAACCGGCTCGAACGGGGCCAATGGTTCTATTGGATCGACGGGTACTACTGGCTCGAACGGGGCCAATGGCTCTACTGGATCAACAGGATTAATAGGATCAACCGGCACTGGTTCTATTGGATCGACAGGTACAACCGGCTCGAACGGGGCCAATGGCTCTACTGGATCAACAGGATTAATAGGGTCAACCGGCGCTGGTTCTATTGGATCGACAGGTACAACCGGCTCGAACGGAGCCAATGGCTCTACTGGATCAACTGGATTAATCGGGTCAACCGGCAGTGGTTCTATTGGATCGACGGGTACTACTGGCTCGAACGGGGCCAATGGCTCCACCGGATCAACAGGATTAATCGGGTCAACCGGTGCAGGTTCTATTGGATCGACTGGTACAACCGGCTCGAACGGGGCCAATGGCTCTACCGGCTCAACAGGATTAATCGGGTCAACCGGCAGTGGTTCTATTGGATCAACAGGTACTACTGGCTCAAACGGTTCCAATGGCTCTACCGGATCAACAGGATTTATCGGGTCAACAGGGGCTGGTTCTATTGGATCGACAGGTAATACTGGCTCGAACGGAGCCAATGGCTCCACTGGATCAACAGGATTTATCGGGGCTACCGGAGGTGCTGGATCTATTGGATCAACAGGTAATACAGGCTCTATTGGCGGTGTCGGATCCACAGGCGCAACTGGCTCTGATTTAGGAACTCACTGGACAATTACCGGCAATACAGCTACTACAGCAGGAACTAATTTTATAGGCACAACTGACGCAAAGGATTTTGTGACAAAAACGAATGGTTCTGAGCGGATGAGAGTATTATCAGGCGGAAGTGTTGTAGTAAATAACACTACTGCATTCGCTGGCGACATATTCTCTGCCTATAGTACTTTAGGCGATTATGCTGTAAACGGCTACAACTCAGGCTCTGGTGCGGGCGTTTATGGTGAAAACTCAGGAGGAGGGAAAGGTGTTCATGGCCGCAATTTCGGTACCGGAACAGGCGTTTTTGGTTCTAATTCAGGTTCAGGATCTGGTGTTTATGGTACAAATACGGGAACTGGACATGGCGTATATGGCTTTGGCACTTCGGCAACTTTAGGCGGAAGCGGGGGGTTATTTTCAGGATATAAATATGGTTGTTATTCCATTAGCACCCGGCCTCTAACCGATGGCCCCTTACCGTCAGCAGCTTTCTACGGTGAAAATACTGCCTCTGGCTTAGTCACTTGGGTGTCATATTATGACGGCACCTACTATAAAACCATTGCTAGTGGGGCAGCAACCAACTCATGCTCTGTTCCAGATATGAATGGAAATATGGTGGTCATGCATGCAACAGAAACACCTGAAGCTCATTTTGAAGATTATGGTCAGGGAAAATTAATCGATGGGAAAGCCCATATTGACATCGATCCGATTTTTGCTAAAAATGTTGCAATAAATGAAAAACATCCTTTAAGGGTTTATATTCAACTGGAGGAGAATGAATACTGCAAGGGGGTTGTTGTTAAAAATAAAACCGCCAACGGTTTCGATGTTGTTGAAATGAATGGTGGAATATCCAACACTCCTTTTCAATGGCATATTGTATGCAACATGAAAGATGCTGTTTGTCCTAATGGGGCAGTTTCGAAATTTGAAGATCTGCGTTTTGAAGCATCTCCTATCACGGAGGAAACAAAAACCGTTATCCGGCAGCCTGTTGTTGAAAAGGAAAAACACAAACTTGAAAAATAACAACTAATGCCCAATGATTAATATACTAGTTGAAAAATGAACAGCACTGCATTATATAAAAAAACACTTCTTCGTTTATGTGCAATACTTGTATTTATGGGGTATTTGGAACATGCTTCATTTTCTCAGATTATCTTATTTAACAATGGCGCTAAAGTTTTTACAGGGCCTTCGGCTGTCGTATTTGTAAACGGCGGTTTTCAAAATGATAATTCAGCAGCAACACCAAATTTTTTTGAGAACAATGGAACAATGTATATTGCAACCAGCAACTCACCCGGCAGTGTATTTTTAACAACTAATTCAATTTTACAAGGCAACGGAACTTATTTAGTTGAACAAAACTGGACAAACGATGCAGCTTTTTTAGCAGGAAGCAGTACTGTTAACTTTAATGGGACTTTGCAGGAGTTTATAACCAGCACCAATGCAACTGTTACAACCTTTAATAATTTAATACTTTCAGGAACTGGCTCTGGTAATAATCGTAAAAAAACATTACAGCTTGTAGATGCAAAAATAGGCCCAAATGGAACACTAAACCTTAACGACAGGGAGTTGGAAACATTAACAAATAGTATGTTTGTGCTTAACCCATCTCCAGCATGCGTAACAAATAATACCCCCCCCGGAAGCGAAGGTTTCATCAGCAGCTCTTTTAATTTGGGCGGCAGCGGTTCTTTTTCAAGAGTTACTAATTCAGCATCGCCGTATCTTTTTCCTACAGGGTCAAGCGTGATTTCCGCAAGATACCGCCCTGTAATCATTTCCCCCGCCTCTGCTGCCTCAAATACATTTACGGCTCGTTTAGGTAATAATGATGCATCTAATGATGGTTTTACTAGAGTTGCTCTTGACACAACCATGTGTATTGTAAATCCAATGTTTTATCATGAAATTAAGCACAGCTTTGGCAACGGCAATGCTGATATTGATATATTCTATGATGAAACAGCCGACGGTAGTTGGGATGGAATGGCAAAATGGAATTCAATTACCCAGGGTATTTGGAATGAAATGGGCACAGTGACTGCATCAACCTTTATTCCTTTAAGCAGTATTTTAAAAAGCAGCTGGGCTGACTTTTCGAACTCCCCGTTTATTTTATCACGCAAAAAACCCGCAATACCAAGCTTTTCATGTGCACCTGTGTGTGCAAACTCTTCTGGAAATACTTTCTCAGCTATTGGTACCGGCTCCATTTTTACTTGGACATCCCCTGTTGGAACTACTATCACGAACGGACAAAATACAAACTACGCAACAATTGATTGGGGTGCATTACAAGGGCCTGTTACTGTAACCCAATCAAGTCCATTGGGCTGCGAGTCAAACCCTGTATCATGTGTTGTACTTGTTAACCCGGCGGCAACAGCAAATGCTGGGTCTGCTCAAACAATTTGTGCTAACTCAAGTGCTTCTTTATCAGGTGCTGTTGGAGGTTCTGCTGTAAATGGAACATGGAGCGGCGGCACCGGTATTTTTACACCAAACAATGCTGCATTAAATGCCGTTTACACTCCTAGCTTAAATGAAATAAATACTGGTTCAGTTATATTAACATTAACATCCAACGATCCTCCTGGTGCATGTCCCGCGACAGCATCAACAATTACAATTACCATTAATCCAGCAGCGACAATTAATGCAGGCCCTGATCAAACTATATGTATAGGCAGCAGCTCTGCTTTAGCTGGTGTATTCGGCGGCGCAGCAACAAGCGGAACATGGAGCGGAGGCGGAGGGACATATAATCCAAACAGCGGTTCAGGCAATGCTGTTTACACACCAAGTTTCGCGGAAACAGAAACGGGCACAGTTTCCTTGACATTTACTTCCGATGATCCGGCAGGCATTTGTCCTCCGGTGAGTGATATTATGGTTATTACCATCATGCCTTCGCCGACATCAGATGCTGGACCAGACCAAAACATATGTGCAGGTTCAAACATTACGCTGGCAGGTACAATTGGAGGTTCGGCAACAAGCGGAACATGGAGCGGAGGGTCTGGGAATTATTCCCCAGACAATTCAACTTTAAATGCAGTATATACACCAAGCGCAACTGAGTTTGCTGCGGATTCAGTAATATTAACCCTAACAACAAACAATCCAATAGGCCTGCCATGCAGCGTTTCCGCATCTAATGTTATTATTTATTTTTATAAAAAGCCGGTGGTAAATTTCTCTGTGGATGACTCGGTCGGATGCCCCGTACATTGTGTGAGTTTTACAGATTTATCCGTTATTGTTTCAGGAACTTCTATAGCAAGCTGGAGCTGGAATTTTGGCGATTACAGTCCTGATTCCCATATACAAAACCCTTCACATTGTTATTCACAAATGGGTTTGTATAATGTCAGTTTAACTGCAGTATCAAGTAATAACTGCTCAGCTGCTCTAACGATTCCTCAAATGGTTCATGTGTACCCGATACCTGCCGCAGAATTTTATCCTACGCCTACCCCTGCAACGTTATTAGACCCTACAGTTACTTTGAACGATCAGTCATCATCAGATGTTAATTATTGGTTCTGGAGTTTTGGCGATGGAGATACATCTGCTATTAGCTCGCCAAACACAACACATGTTTACCCCAACGATTCTATAGGTACATATCAAAGTTCTTTAGTTGTCCAAAATGCTGCAGGTTGTTCTGATACCGTAATCCATGAAATAATAATCGGCCCTGAATTCAGCTTTTTTATTCCTACTGCATTTTCACCAAACAATGATGGAATAAATGATTTTTTTCGCGGAGTAGGTATGGGCATTGTGCAATATGAACTAATGATTTTTGACCGCTGGGGGAATCTGGTTTTTTATTCAAATGATTTGAATAAAGCATGGGATGGCAAGGCAAACCATGGTACTGAAGCAGCACAGGAAGATTTATATATTTGGAAAGTAAAACTTACCGATGTGTTCAGAAAGAAATATAATTTCTTTGGCAGTGTTACTATTGTGAAGTGAAAAACATTATAATACTTTGTGTCTAAAAATCATAAAAATCGACCAAATCAGAAGTGAATTGGAATACTATTTAAATTTTGTAACGGCTCAATTTTATAATCCTTAATAAAAAAAATCAAACACGATTAAACCTTACTAATTTTATTGCGTCTAAAAGAAAATACAGGTTATGCAGGATTGTACAGATCAGGAAATAATTGATATGTTTCGAAACGAGGAATCGAGAAATATGTCCATACATATAATGATCAAACAGTACCAGGTACGGTTATACTGGCATATCAGAAAAATTGTAATTGATCACGATGACACGGATGATGTTTTACAAAACACATTTATAAAAGCTTGGAAGGGAATGGAAAATTTTAAAGGCGATGCCAAAATATATACATGGTTATTCAGGATAGGAACCAATGAGTCGATAACTTTTTTAAGACAAAAACGGTCGAATTTAACTTCCATTCATCCCATCGAATATCATTTAAGCAACAGCCTTTCGGCAGATTCGTATTTCGAGGGGGACGCAATTCAGCTGAAGCTCCAGAAAGCAATTTTAACATTACCCGAAAAACAGCGTATAGTATTTAATATGCGCTACTATGATGAAACACCTTACGAGGAGATGTCTGAAATACTCGAAACTTCCGTAGGAGCATTAAAAGCTTCATATCATATTGCAGCAAAAAAAATTGAAGAAATTTTAATAAATCGTTAGAGAATAAATAAGCAAATGGAAAATAATTACGATAAATTTCAGGAAGAAGATTTTTTGTCCGGCGAGGACAAGAAAAACTCTTTTGCTCTTCCGGAAGATTATTTTAATTCTTTCTCAAAACGTATGTTAAATAGAATTGAGCACGAACAGGAATTGGCAGAATTCAAAACATTAGCTGCAGTAAACCGGCAATTAAAATTTGATGTACCTCAGAATTATTTTGCTTCTCTTGCAGATATTCTTGAATACAAATATGAATTGTCTGTTTATCCCGAAATTAATAAAATTGCTAAGCCAGCTCTAAAACAATTGCCAGTTGATTATTTTGAAGAATTGGATAAAAAAATTACCGCTAAAATTGAACTTACTTCTGAATTAGAAGAATTCGCGGTATTATCTTCAATAGAAAAGAAAAACAATTTCAAACTTGTTCCCGAATATTTTGAAGATAGTGCGTATGAAGTAAAAGAAAAAATTCATACAGCAAAGCATCGTGCAATTGGTATTTTCGAACAAATAGCGTCAATACTCTTTAAGCCTAAGATGGCTTTTGCTCTTAGTTTTGTTTTGATTATAGGACTTACATCGGTTTGGTATTTTAATAAGAAAGAATCCACCGTTAAATCAGGTGATTGTAAGACTTTGGCTTGTTTAGAAAAAAACGAATTATTAAACGAAAATACCGTCCGCGATTTTGATGACGAAAATTTATATGATATGGTGGATGCAGATATGCTGGATAAAAAAATTTCAAGCGAAAATGCAGTTAACGATTCAATAAAAACTAATTTGAATAAAATAAAATGAAATGGAAATTTAAATATATCTTTTCAGCATTGGTATTGATAATCTTTTTCAATGCTGCATCTGCACAGGGCGATTCTAAAAAGGATAAGATAGATGGGCTGAGAGCTGCTTTCATATCTAAAAAGTTGAATTTCACTGGTCCGGAAGGTCTTGCTTTCTGGCCTTTGTATAACGAAATGAATGATAAGCTTGATGCGGGCAGAAAAACTTTCAGACTGCAGTATAATAACAACACAAATTATAACTTTGCAACTGATAAAGAGGCCGAAACATACTTAGCTGCAGAGCTAAATCTGAAGCAAAAAGAATTCGAAATATACAGAGATTATTACGAAAAATTTAAAAAAATTCTTCCTATGAAAAAGGCCGCTGCCGTGCGCAGGGCAGAAGAAGATTTCAAAAAGGAAATTATTAAAACAATTAAAGAAAACTGACCGGGTTGTGAAGACGTTTCAAATAAATATTTTTTTACTGCTGAGCTTTGTATTTTTAAATACAGAGCTTTCCGCATTTAACAATAATGACAGTACCAGGACTGTTAAACCGCCTAAACATTATTTTAATAAAACCATTAATGCCGATTATTACGTTACCGGAAGAAAAAATTTAGATACGACAAATGCTGTTTCAAAGAGGCTGAAATCATATCAGGTGAGTCAATTTTCGCTAGGGTATAATTTCCCGATTATAACCAAAGACATTTACAATAAGGATAGTACAAAAATTTCAAATTTCCATTTATTAATTTCCGGCAGTTATACAAACCTGGCTCTTAGTTTTGAAGGGATATCAAAACATAATTTAACGAAAATTTCTGTTGGGTGCAGGGGCTTTTATAATAACGGCAAAAAGAGTATTTTCTTTGCCGAAATGTCTCCTTTTGTAACAAAGGATAATGGATATAGATATACCCGAACTTATCGTTTAGCATGCACTTTCCTTTATAATTACGCAGCTAACGAATATTTTAGTTTCAGAGCTGGTTATACCCGTTCGTTTTTATGGGGCAATCGTTATCAGTTTCCATATGTCGGTATTAGAGTAGGGAAACTGGATAAAATAAATTTAAGTGTTCAGTTTCCAAGATGCATGACATTTAATGTTCCGGCCGGGCAGTATATTCGTGCAAGTCTTTATACAAAACCGCAGGGCGGCTTGTATACTGTCGCTAACACGGATTCCCTGCTGTCGGGTTATAATTATGGAGACAGAAAATTTTATTTTGGGAGATATGAATTTTTATCGGGGTTGAGATTGGATGTTCAGCCGTCTGAATTTTTTAATTTTTATTTAAGCGCAGGATTAACAACAAAAAATAAAATTTCGTTTTATCCCACTCCTAAGGCAAAAGAAAAAAACGCTGCGTATAATAACAGCTATTCCGAAAACATCAAAAGAAATATTTTTGTAAACTTTGGTTTGGTATTCCGATTCGGCAGAACAAAATCAATATACAATAATATTCAAATGTATAATTCCATAGATATAAATAACACTATAAATCCCGGTGACAATGGAGTTAATAAAGGGAATGGCGACATTCCAGTCCCTACAGTCAAAATAAAAATAAATAATCCGGATGAAGTTTTGGATTTAATAGAAGCGGGGGACTTATATTAACGCAATTATTCATTTCTATTAAATTCCTTATAGGTATATACGTTTAGGTCGCATTTCTAATTTACTGATTTTAGGCGTTTAGGCTCATTTTCTA
Source organism: uncultured Bacteroidota bacterium (assembly GCA_903889605.1). Classification (GTDB taxonomy): domain Bacteria; phylum Bacteroidota; class Bacteroidia; order 2-12-FULL-35-15; family 2-12-FULL-35-15; genus 2-12-FULL-35-15. Next base: position 67 of record CAISYK010000287.1, on the reverse strand, counting down.
CCATCCTTTTTATGAGTAAATGGAAGATTGTCTCCATATTGTTTCGTCTATTATATCTATAATGGTA
>CAISYK010000286.1 GCA_903889605.1 uncultured Bacteroidota bacterium | reverse complement strand
TGTTAGAATAACTGGTTGGATTAATCTCACCAAAAGCCTCTGGTATAAGAAAGGAATAGTCGCCACATATTTCATAAATAAATAAATTGTTCGCAATAATGACAAAAAACTTCCGGCAATTTCAGTTTTTGTTGTTTTTTTAACTTTCATTAAGAGCTGAATAGGATGAATCTAACATGGGAAATATTAATTTTTGTAATTCATTTGAGGGTTCTACTATCTGTTTACGCAAAATGTCACGCAATAAAAATTCGTTTATTTAATATTTTGTGTGCATTCCATTAGCTTTTAAAACAGCTAAAAGTCTTTTTTCATAATCGACACAAAATTTGGAAACAAATTCATCTGTCATTTCTGACCAAATTTCATAAATTTGGTCAATTAACTCTGCTTGATCGGCAGGATCCGAAAATTCACGTTCTCTTTTTGACTTAATCCAATTCCAGACATTTTCTATAGGGTTAAGGTCGGGCGAATATGGGGGCCATTTGATAAATTCGATGCCGTGCTCTTCCAAAAATTTGGAAACCGCTCTGGCCGTATGACAGGGCGCGTTATCCTGCATGAGCTTCACATCCACTTCAAACTTTTCCTTCACAAAGTTTACTTCAGGAATGAGCTCTGATCGAAGTATTTTGATGTATTTCTCCGAATTCATTGTGCCATCAACTACTAAAAGAGGACCTTTTCCAATTTTCGAAATGCATCCCCAAAACATTGCTGAAACTCCACCAGAATGTTTTTTAATCTGAACTGGTAAGTTTGCACGTTCAATAGAGTTATGGGACCAACTAGAAATGCGCCTATTGTTGGGATGGGAAGCCACCTGTCATGATGAATAAATATAATTTATACCCTTGTTTCGTCAGTCCAAAAAACAATTCCAAGTTTATCTTGCTTATTTTCATCTAGCCAAGCTTTTGCAAAGTCCACTCTCTTTTTTCTGTTGGTCTCTGAGATGGGGCATTTCAGCATTGGCAACCTTTTTGATAGCCCATTTTTTTCCAGAAATTTATATACTGCACAGTATTTAGGTATCCAAGCTTCCATAGGAAGCATTGATTTAAGCAATGCAGGAATTTTTCGAATCGAAATTGTGGGGTTCTCACGGATGACTTTCTTTATGGCACAACCGACCGCCGCATTGATTTTAGACTTGGAAATTTTTTCTTTGGCAGTTATTCCCTCAACAAATTTAAGTCTTTGCTTTCTTTTTCGCACTGTACTAGCGGATGCGCCAATCACTTTTCCAATTTGCGCGGATGTCAACCCATTTAAAATTCCTCTTGAGATTGATTTAATCTCAGGACTAGAAAAGTTACTGCGTCGTTTTGAAGGTGATCGGACCATACTAAAAATCCCCACTTTCTTTCGTTTTTGACGTCATGCGAAAATACGTTAAAGTTGTCATTTGCCTCGTAAAATAAAATTGATACGTAAATTATGATATTAAAATTAAAAATGAAAATGATATTCTAAAAGAAACAATTTGACATTTATTTGTTCGTTGCGTATTTGTTTATTGCGTGACATTTTGCGTAAACAGATAGTAATTGGCTTCTTTTTTTGTCTTCGCCAAAAAATTATGATTCCTTCCAGTAGCACCGAACTTACTCTTTCTCAATCAGCTTCTCAAATATCTTCTGCTAAAGAAATTTTATGTTCAACTTCCCATGAAT
>CAISYK010000285.1 GCA_903889605.1 uncultured Bacteroidota bacterium | reverse complement strand
TGACATCAAATGCTGTTTGTGCTTCGCCTGCAATAACGCAGACCAATATTGTCATCGCCTGTGAGGCTATGTCTATACCAAATGTATTTACCCCTAATGGAGATGGTATTAACGATGTTTTTAAAATAAATTTAAGCGGAGAAAATTTGACTAGTTTCGATCTGAACATTTTTGACCGCTGGGGTATTCTGATTTTTTCTTCCCAAAGTCTAAATAATAAATGGGACGGACGTACAACATCCGGCATAAAGGTTGTCAGCGGTACTTATTTCTATATCCTTGAGATAAATTCAAAACAATACAAAGGGCACATTTCTGTTTTTGCAGAGCGGTAATTCTGATATTATTTAGTCCAAGGTTACGGCTTTTGTGAATTAGGAATTATATTTGTCAATACTAAAATCTAATGTTCTTACCTGGTCTTTCACAGTAATATTTACTTTTACATAATCGGCAGGAAGTAATTCTGCGATTTTTTCAGGCCATTCGATAAAGCAATAAGCATTGGAATAAAAATATTCTTCGTACCCCATGTCATAAGCTTCACTTAATGAATTAATTCTGTAAAAATCGAAGTGGAAAATTTTTTCACCTTTGGATGAAATATATTCATTCACTATTGAATACGTTGGACTGCTCACTGTTTCATTTACACCTAATGCTTCGCACAATGATTTAATGAAGGTAGTTTTACCTGCTCCCATAACTCCGTAAAAAGCAAAGATTTTTTTATCAGGGAAAGTAAGTAATAATTTTTTTGCCGCAGAAGGTAGTTCAGGGATGGTAAAAGCCAAAGCCCCTCTCTTTATCTCTCCCCCAAGGGGAGAGGCTGTTGCTGAGTTAATACTGAGTTTCTTATTAATTTGCTTTGGCATTTTTGATCTGATTCTTCAGCTATTTTTTCTTTCTTTTTTATTAGCATCCCACCCTCTCCCTTTTGGGGAGAGGATTAAGGAGAGGGGCTTCTTGGGCATCTATTTCGAACTCAAAGTTACAAAAGGAATAATCATTTCTTCTAATGAAACACCTCCGTGCTGAAATGTATTGCGGTAATAATTTACATAATAATTGAAATTGTTAGGATAAGCAAAAAACTTATCTTCTTTAACAAATACAAAACTTGTGCTTACATGTTGTTTCGGTAAAAAACCATCTGCAGGATTACGAATTTCAAATACATCTTTTTTTACATAATCTAAACTTTTACCTTGTTTATAACGTAAATTAGTATTTACATTTTTATCACCTACAACTTTGGAAGGTTCAGAAACTTTGATAGTTCCGTGATCTGTGGTAATTACCAGTTTACATTTTTTCGCAGCAATTTGTTTTAAAATATCAAGCAGAGGAGAATGTTCAAACCAAGATAAAGTGATGGAACGATAAGCTTTTTCATCATCAGCTAATTCCCTTATTATTTCCATCTCAGTTCTTGCATGAGACAGCATATCTACAAAATTGTATACAATAACATTCAGCTTATTCTGCATTAAATTGCTCATGTTTTCGGATAATTTTTTACCGGCTGCATGATTAGTAATTTTATTATAACTTGTCTTCACATCTTTACCAAGGCGCTTTAACTGCTCAATTAAAAGCTCTTCTTCGTGCATGTTTTTCCCGCCTTCTTCTTCATCATTCAGCCAGTATTTAGGAAAACGTTTTTCAATTTCAGAAGGCATCAACCCTGCAAAAAATGCATTTCGTGCGTATTGCGTAGCAGAAGGCAGTATACTGCTGTATAAATCCTCATTCTCTACCTTAAAATATTCTGAAATTATGGGCTGAATAATTTTCCATTGGTCATAACGTAAATTATCAATCAGCACTAAAAATGTAGTTTCATTTTTTTCAATTAATGGAACCACCTTGCTTTTAAAAATGGTATGTGAAAACAACGGAGGATTTGGCTGCTGGCCGTTTATCCAACCTATATAATTATTTTCAATAAACTTGCAGAATAATTTATTGGCTTCAGATTTCTGCATTTTTAAAATTTCCATCATGCTTTCATCTTTGCTGATGTCAAGTTCAAGCTCCCAATAAACTAGTTTTTTATATACATCAACCCATTCATTCCAGCCTAATCTATCACCTAATGTAATACCAATCTGACGAAATTCCTGCTGGTAATTTGAAGTAGTTTTTTCGCTGATAAGGCGTTTGTTATCTAATGTTTTTTTAAGGGAAAGCAGTATTTGCTTAGGATTTACCGGTTTTATCAGATAATCAGAAATTTTTGAACCAATAGCGTCTTCCATTAAAAACTCTTCTTCACTTTTTGTAATCATTATTACGGGAAGTTCAGCGTGTTTTGCCTTCAGTCGGTTGAGAGTTTCCAAGCCTGAAAGTCCGGGCATATTTTCATCCAGCAGTACAACTTGAAAATCATTTTTTTCAACTAATTCCAAGGCTTCAACACCGCTGTTTGCAGTTTGTACTTCGTATCCTTTATCTTTTAAAAATAAAATGTGCGGCTTTAATAAGTCAATCTCATCATCTGCCCAAAGTATGTTTATCTTATCCATAGTTAAAATTATTTAATATTGGTTTCAATCGTGAAAATTATATAGCAAAGAATACTGAAAATAGTTGTCTTGGTTTTTGGATAAC
>CAISYK010000284.1 GCA_903889605.1 uncultured Bacteroidota bacterium | reverse complement strand
CCCCCCCCCCCCAACGCCAGCGCCGCTTAGATGTGCGCTGTAATGCGATATAATGAGGTTAGAATGGCGTTTCATAGTAGCAAAGATAAAAAAATATTTGAGCGGGCAATAAATAAATTTGGTAAACAAACCTAACCATACCGGCCTCTCTCCTTTGTCGGGATAAACTCCAGCAATAATGTAAAGTCTAAATATATGTGCAATAATCTTCAACAGCTTAAAGGGATGAGAACCCATTATAAAAGTTGTTGAAAAAACATACGAAATTATTTGTAAAAAGCCTTTGCTTAAAGGTTTTTGCGGGGGGGGGGGGTAAACGCCAGCCACGCCCAAATGTGTGCTGTAATGAAATAATATAGGGTTTAAATGGCGTTTCATAATGACAAACATAATAAAAATAATTAAGATGCAAATAATTTCTTCACAATTTTCGATTTTTAATTGGATGTATCGTGATGTTTGCTTACCCCTCTGTATTGAATTACAGTTTTTAAATATTACACAAATTTTATAACATTTTTTCGATTACGTTTGTGTACGAAATATATTTAGAATAGTTTGATAATAATAAAAATAGTATAAATGAGCAGCATAAAATTATTTGAAAGTAAAAAAATTCGTTCTTCTTGGAATGAGGACGAGGAAAAATGGTATTTTTCTGTAATCGATGTAATAGAAGTGCTAACAGGCAGTCCACGCCCAAGAAAATATTGGAGTGCTTTGAAAACAAAGCTGAATGAGGAAGGAAGTGAACTGTCCCATAATTTGGGACAGTTGAAAATGGAGGCAGAAGATGGAAAACTTCGTATTACCGATGTGGCTGACACAGAGCAGCTGTTACGTTTAATTCAATCCATTCCATCGCCACAAGCAGAACCATTCAAGCAATGGCTGGCAAAAGTCGGTTATGAAAGAATAGAGGAATCGCAAAACCCTGAATTGAGCATAGACAGGGCAATGGAAAATTATTTGAAACTCGGATACAGTAAAGAATGGGTTAATCAGCGGTTAAAAAGTATTGAGGTACGAAAAGAATTAACTGATGAATGGGAAAACAGAGGAGTAAAAAAAGGACAGGAGTTTGCAACCCTTACGGATATTATTACACAGGCTTGGAGCGGAAAAACGGTGAAGCAATACAAAAAGCATAAAAATCTGAAAAAAGAAAACCTTCGTGATAATATGACCAATTTAGAACTGGTGCTGAATATGCTTGCAGAAGCTACCACTGCGGAAATATCAAAAGAAAAGAAACCAACAACATTAGAAGAAAATAAAAACATTGCTCATCGTGGCGGCACTATTGCAGGAAATACACGCAAAGAAATAGAAGCGTATACCGGAAAAAAAATAGTGAGTTCGCAGAATGCAAAAATGATACAGAATAAAAAAGCAGCAAAAAAATTAAAATAAAGCTATCATCAATACAAAATATTACAACACTTTTTTCCACAAATTTCGCTATTTCATAGGAGGTATCGTGATATTTCCTGTTTCATAAAAATAGTTTTCGATACCTCCCTCATATTTGCTGTCTGATAAGGCAGAAAATGAGCAACCAATTAAAATACTCTCTCCAAAAATCAACACAAATTCTGATTCACAATCAGTTATGTTTTGGTACTATTTTTGCTTTAATGTTTCGTAACTTGTTGATTATCATTATATTTGCATTGTGTTCGGCAGGTATTAATGAACTCCAAAATTCGTTCTTTTTTTCGGATGTATTTCACAATTCTACACCACTCATTCAACAATGAATTACGGTGTAGGAAATACAAAATTATCATTAGCAGAGTGCCGAAAAGCAGTTGCTAAAGATGAAATTAAATACACCGATGAAGAGCTGATAAAAATTCGCGATTGGTTTGATAATATGGCTGACATAGCATTAGCGATTATCGAAAAAAACGGAATTGATAACATGAATGAAATTATTGATAGAGCGAACCTTAAAAGCAAAGACGAAATAACATAAACATATCATTATGAAACAAAGAGCAATTCTTTACACTCGTGTATCTACCGATGAACAAAACAACGGATATAGCCCTGCCGACCAAAAAGAAAGGCTCTTAAAGCATTGCGAACAAAGCGATATTGAGGTTGTTGCATTTTACCACGATGATGAGAGCGGTAAAACCTTTAATCGTCCTCAATGGTTAAACATAATGAACTACCTAAAAAAGAATAGCAGCTCGGTAGATTTATTAATATTCATAAAGTGGGATAGGTTCTCTCGTAATATTGCTGAAGCATACATTACAATCAAAGCACTGCAAAAATTCGGCGTTGAACCTCAAGCCATAGAGCAACCACTCAATTTTGAAATACCGGAACAAAAAATAATGCTGGCTATTTATTTAGCTGCTCCAGAAGTTGATAACGACAGGAGGGCATTAAATGTTTTTCACGGAATGCGCAGAGCTAAAAAAGAGGGGCGTTGGTTAGGGCATTTTCCAAAAGGTTATATCAATATGCGAGATGAAAAAAACAAACCAATAATTGTTCCCGAAGGCGGGATTCAAGAGGCTATGGTAAAAAGGGCATTTACTGAATTTTCAACCGGATTATTCAATATAGAAGAGTTAAGACGAAAACTGAATAGAGAAGGGCTTCAACTAACTAAAAACTCTTTCGCCTCCATATTAAAAAACAAAACATATATCGGTAAAATATTTGTTCCTGCATATAAAGATGAACCTGCACAATGGGTTGAGGGTATTCATCCAGCAATCATTGATGAAAGTCTTTTTTATGAAGTACAAGATGTTTTAGCGGGCAGAAAAAGAAACTTCCCAAATAAAATTCAAACGGTGCGTGATGAACTACCTTTAAGAGGTTTTTTAGAATGTCCGAGATGCGGAAGGGTTTTAACTGGCTCTGCATCCACAGGTCGGTCAGGCGAAAAATTCCACTATTACCATTGCAGTAAAGGATGCAAAGAAAGAATAAAGGCAATTGATACAAATGAGGAGTTTGCTAAAAAACTCAAATTGGTACAATTCAGCTCACATTTAATTGAGCTGTTTATGAAAAACCTAAAAAATAAATTAAAGGCAAATAGTGGTGTAAATAAAACCGAAATTGAAAAGGTGACTAATGAGATAGAGAAGAATAAAACACGTCTTAAAAACGCCCAAATTTTAATGTTAGATGGCGAACTTAATCCGACTGAATACAAAGAAATGAAAGTTAAATTGGAAGAAGATTTAATGCGTTTAACGAATGAAGAAAATAAATTACGTTCAGGTACAACATCACACGAAAAATTAATTGATACTTGCAAAAAAGTAGTTCAAAACCTTCATATTGCTTATGACAAAGCGGATGCAACGATTAAACAAAAAATAATTGGTTCGATATTCCCTGAAAAGTTCATTTTTCAGAATAATCAAGTTCGAACCACAAAAGTTAATGAGATGATTAACAGAATAGTCAATAAAATCAATGAATCCATAGGGAATAAAAAAGGGCGACAATTATTTTATATATTGTCGCCCTGTGAAGTGGGCCCACTTGGAATCGAACCAAGCACCCACAGATTATGAGTCTGTTGCTCTAACCGAATGAGCTATAGGCCCTAATTGCTGTTTTTGCAATTATAGTGGGCAAATATAGTAATATTTTTGTTTCCTGAACAATTATATAATATACTATTTTTAAAGATAATTCTTAGTTTATTACCTCCCAACTTGCAAATAACTTGCAAATTATTCTACCAAGTTTTTAGTCATAAACCAACAATAATGGCTACTATAAAACTTACTATTGATGCCAGAAGACCTTATAATGATGGCAGAAGCCCCATTGTATTCAGACTTACATCAGGAACAAAAAGTACATCCATTTCATCAGGAGTTAAGTTATTACCTAAAGAATGGGATAACACTAAATCTAAAATTCTCAAAGTACACTCTGATTCCAAAACACTTAACCTGGTACTGCAGAAAAAACTCTTTGATTTAGAGAAAAGGCTACTGCAGATTACCTCAAATGATAATGAGTTAAATATCATTGAGTTAAAAGAAGCATTAATAAATACTGGTACCAATAAAACAGCCACTTTTTATGAGTTTGCAAAAAAGGAAATAAAAAACCTGAGGGATCAAGAAAGGTATGGGAATGCATCTGTATATGAAACTTCTGTGAATAGATTTGTTAAATACACAGGGAAATCAATCTCATTTAAACAAATAAATTACAATGTAATCTCAGGATTTGAATTAACCTTATTAAAAGAAGGGGTCTGCAGGAATACTATTGCAATTTATATGAGGGAAATCCGGGCTTTGTTAAATATATCTATAAAAAAAGGGTTGATGGAAAGAGTGAATTATCCATTTTACAATTATAGAATAAAAACTGAAAAGACTGTAAGCAGAGCAATTACAAAAACTGATTTAGTGAATATTATGGAACTACCATTGGAAGAAAACACCTTAATATGGCATAGCCGGAATATATTCTTTCTGATTTTTAACCTAATTGGTATCTCTTTTATTGATTTAATCTTGCTTGAAACAGATAGTATTCAAAATGGGAGGATAATATACAGAAGAAGGAAAACAGGAAAGCTATACAGCATCAGAATAACCTCAGAAGCAGAAAGAATTATAGAACTTTATAAGAGAGAAAGTAGTAAATATCTAATCTCATTTTTTGAGTTTGATAATGTTCTGAAAAATGAAGTCAGGGAGGAGGCAGGATTAAGAATTAAATCTTGTAATAACCAGTTAAAGAAAATTGGGAAATTGAAACTGATAGAACTGCCAATTCCTTTGACAACTTATGTTGCCAGATACTCTTGGAGCAACCTTGCAAAATCCATGGGTTACCCCAAAGATCAAATTGCAGAAGCCCTTGGTCATGAATATGGCAACAGGATTACAGGTATATACCTTGATAATTATGGGAATGAAGTTATTGATGATATGAATGAAAAAGTATGTTCCTCACTACTGTTGTAGGACAATAAGATGACTGATAATTCTGGGTAAGAGCCGGAACAGTCATCTTTATTATATGGTTATACAATTCAGGTTTGGTAATTGTAGTAGGAAATGCATGTAGGTATATACTGGATAATAATCCGACACCCCATCTATATTATAGTATATTACAATAAGATATTGTCATTGTTGTAGGAAATGCATTGAACTATACCAGATACATTCTTTCTCTGTAACAGTTAGTTATATTGATAATAGTACATCCCTAGAAGCCGACCCCCTCGGCTATATTACAAGCCTCTTCTGCACCCATAACAGTCTGATTACCAGCCATTTAATTGGTATCAATACAGCTATACTATTGATTATTTTGTATATAAATATTAATCTTTTTTCAGTTTAGATAGTTTGAAATTATATGGATTATAAGAACTGACTTTATAACATATTTGG
>CAISYK010000283.1 GCA_903889605.1 uncultured Bacteroidota bacterium | reverse complement strand
GAAAATTAAATCAGCGTATTTTAATTTGCCGCTTTTTAAAATTGAGTCTCAAAAACTGTTTCTGTTTTAAACATAACATTATTAGTTTTACAGATCATTTTTGCTGCGTCCCTGCCCGTCTTTATTGCAACCGGCAGTCCTCCGCCAGGCTGATTCCAGTGGCTTGCAAAATAAAAATTCTTTAATCCGGGAAAGGTTAAACTTACAGGCGATGCGGCCAGCAGGTTTTTACCTGGAAGCCAGCCCTGAGTGCTCCCTTTCCAATTATTGGTATATCTTAAATAAGTGGCAGGTGTTGCCATATCCATTTCTTCAATTTTGTCTTTTATGCCGCCAAGCCGTTTATCAAGCAATTCGATGATTTTATCTGAAAATTCCTTTTTCTTCTCCCTGTATTTTGATCTGTCATTTTTCCGCAGGTCAATCCAAAAATCTCTGTTTTTAGTATAATAACTAACCGCCACGACTGTTTTACCTTTCGGAGCAAGTGTTGGGTCGTAATTGTAAACATGAACCTCCATTCGCTCATAACTTGTGCCGTCAGGTGAAATAATAGGTTCTGTAAGCGGAAAACGCGAAAAGTGCGGGACATGTTTTAGGTCGGCGCTGATTCCAAACGAAAACTGCACAACAGAATAATATACTTCCAGCCCCTTTTCATTTTTCAAATCCATCATTTTCTGGTTAACAAATTTACCCTCCAGCGCTTCAAAAGCCGTAAAATGCCAATCTGATGCCGAAATTGTTATATCTGAATGATGCACAATATTGTTCCTGACAAGCAGCGATGTCGCATATCCATTTTCGGTAATTATTTTTTTTACAGGTGTATTGTAATTTATTTTGCCTCCAAGTTTTAAATACCTTTCTTCTATTTTTTTCGCAAAACTTAACGACCCGCCGATTGGATAACCACCGCTTTTTGAATCAAAAACAGAATGAGGCATAGTCAGAATCATCATATTTACCTCTTCTCCATCATAAATCATTTCAAAACTCTCTTTTAGAAATGGATTCTTTAACTTCTTGGCAAATGTGAAGTTTGTTTCCTTTTTTAATTTTAAAAACCAGAATAAAAATTCAGCATAACGAGCCATTTTTATCCCCCGGACCAATGACTGGAAAAACGGAAGATCATCCATTACAGGAGGCAGGTCAAACTTCTGCATTATCCTCATGGGCTTGATAAAGTTTTTTATTTCCTGTGAATCCTCCGGCGACAAGTCAGTCAAATATTCCTGCAGTTTATCTAAATTGGTATATAAGCGGAAAACTTTTTCTCCGTACTTATTTACATTGTCTTTTAAGTCTACCTGCAGGCGAATATCATGATTATGAAAATTAATTTTTTTCATATCTAAAATTTCCGACCACATTTTGTAAAATGAACTTCCTTTGTCGGAGCCTAAAATCCAATGAGCACAGCCGTCAAATGTGTACTCCCCTTTTTTCCAGCTTGTACAAAGGCCTCCCGGAGTAGAATGTTTTTCGAAAATTTCAGTTTCAAAACCATTCATCTGCAAATAACAGCCAGCCGATAAACCCGAAACACCTGCTCCAATAATATTTATTTTCATTTTTATCAATTGATTAATATATCAAGCAGAAGATGTTTGGTCAGTAAATTAACCAAATACTAACATGTGTTTTGTCTGAATATCGCGCTAAATAACATTTATAGATTAAATAAAACTTTCTAAGCCGTTAATTATTTCTTCTATAATAGGCTTTTTGAAGAAACAGGATTCGAATATATTTTAAGAAATTGCTGAGTTAAGGATTCTTTATCTCCTTCTATTTTTGAAAGTGATTGGGATACATAAGCAATAAAGCTCTCCTTTTCTTTACTGGTATACTTATCCTCATATTTATATGATTTATCAACCAAATCAGCTGCAATATAATTTACCGGCCAAAGCCTGAAATTATTATAAATTTTCTTGTCTATTAAATTTGCAAGTTTTTTTATTTTCTCATTATCATTACTGCTGTTATCACACAAATTCAGTTCATCCAAAATTGGTTTACCCACAGTAAGATGAATTCTGCCCTTATTTTGTTTTATGCCGGTGATGATACTATTTAGATCTTCACCCTGCGACTTTTGATATTTAGAATGTAAGGATGACAAATAAAGTTCTTCTGCTTTTAATGCATCGCATGGTTCATATTCATAAGATATTGTAAGCGGTACTATTTTCAGCTGTGAATAATTTTTCTCAAAATTGCCAGCCCCGCTGATATTAAGCATTTTCAATAAGCCTGTTTGTGTAATATCATATCCATCCTTAGTTCGCCCATTGCGCTGTGATATCCATACCGAAGTTTTTTTATCTGTGATCGTATGTCTTATATATGCCGATAATTTCCTGGAAATTTCATAAAGCTCTTTGCTCGTCCCTTCTCTTTGTACACAAAACATCCTGTTGAGTTTACCAAACTCAGTAATAAAGCCTTTATCCATTAAATTATTCCCGAATGTAATTTCAGAAGTTGAGAAACCATTTTCTACAAGCAATATTTGAAGTATTGCCGAATCAAGTAAAATATCTCTGTGGTTTGCAATAAAAAGGTAGGATTCATTTTTATCAAGATGCTCAAAGCCGCTGCTGGTTAATTCAGCCGCAGTTTCGCCAACAATAGTTCGGATAGCAGCATGCATAAATTGAAGCTGAAAATCTAAATTTGAATGAACCTTATCCGCCTTTTCGCGCACCTCATCCATTGTCATTGCCGGCCATAAATAATTTACGAGTTTATAAAATATTGGGTCTTCAATCAGCCTAAACATTGCTTCACGAGCTTCATTATTGTAATATGGTCTTATGTCTTCGAAATTAAATTCCTGAGCAAAAGGACTGATTTGTGTTTTATAGATCTGCATAACGGATTAAAAAATATTTAAAATTGAGCCTGTTAGTTTGTTAATGTATTCAATGGTTTAAGACTCATTACTGGAAAATGTTTCATTTATTTACAATCTCTGTATTTTTATGTTTTATAAATATAATAAAAAAAATTGCAGTTCTTATTTAGTACTAGGAATATTTACATTTATCAATAAAGCATTCCGCTTGTAGCTCCATCAAAATATATTATTACATTTTTAGAGCAAATGATGCAAAATCATTTTTAATCATAACAATCCGTGTCATCAGCGTTCCGTAACCAAAGATAGGTTTGAGTGCAGTGTTAAATAAAATTACTTTTTGACGCAATTGGAAATTAATTTTTTTATTTTATCGGCCTCCTTAACTGTCGCTGCTTCTTTTGTAAGTGCAATATTATAATAAAAAACAGCTTTATTTCTATCTCCTGTTTTTTTATAATAATCTCCTATTATCCAATAAGTATAATAACTTTCAGGGTTAGATGCAGTAAATTTTTCAATTATCTCTGGACTAATTGTCAAGTTAAATTTACTTTTTGTACAAAACTGGATAGCATTTTTTGTCTTTTTAAAAAAAATATAATTTAAATATTGCCTTGAATGGAGAAAAGGATCATCCGGAATTGTTTTATCGGGATCACTAATTTCTTTTTTTTCTTTCAGAGCCGTGTCATCAGAAAATACCTTATTTAAATCGTAACAAATATATTTGCCTAATTGAAACGGCTGCGTAGAAACCCACATAAGCCTGTCTTCGGGTTTCATTATAACCGAATGGTGGGCTATTAGCTGGTTTATGCTTTTTTCGTTAGTAAGACCTATATTCTTATCATTTATGCCCAATTGATTCCTCAGAATTTGCGCAGCTTTCAGATAATTAATTTTCGGATTTTGCCTTAACAGCTGTTCCAGCCTGAACTTTCTGTATATTGATGAACTTTCAAGTATGTTTTTATTATTGCATATATCACTTTTAAATAATTCGCTTTGGTAATGGTTTGAACAAACAATAACATTTCTGTTTTCAGAATATAAATTTGTTTTAGTCGGAGTCTTTTCAATTATATATGATTTCTTATCATTAACCGACCCTATTAAAATGGATTCAGAAACAAAAGACCGTCGTTTTTCAGCAATTTCCATAGCCTCCTGTATGTTTTTTGAATACTGCAGAATCTCTTTCGCGATCAAAGAAATAGGTGTTGCCGCACTGGTTGGAATATCAGATTTTGCCGCATTAATTGTAACGGTTAACCCTTCATCATTCATGCCTGAAACCACTCCTGTAAAACCAGCCCATGTTATATACATAAATTTGTAACCTGTTTTAGGCTTGCAGAAACAAACAATCTTATTCTCGGCAAATTCATCACCTGAATAAAAATCGAAATTACGCCCCACAATCATTTTACCATCCTCAGAATTTTGCTTCCAGGCTGCAAATGAAGTACATCCAACAGTCATGTTTTTATCCTGTAAGGCATGCCCAATATCATGCGCTCCGTGATAATTTAACATCCGGTAATATTTAGGGCCGATATAGTCGAATTTATCAGAAGCATAAAGCGACACGCCGTAAATCTCTTCTTTATATTCTTCTGTAATATAATCAGGAAGTTTTCTGTTAAAATATGCGACAAAATATTTTAAAAACTTTAAATAATTATCGGAAGGAATCAGTTCTTTAATTTGTCTTATAAATGCCGTCTCCTGTTTCTCTGCTAATTCTTTTGTAAGTTTTCCAATAGCAACCCCTCTTTCAAAACCATCTCCTTCAATATACATTTCCCATAAACCTGATTCACTTTTTTTTAACCAGTTGTTTCCAAGCGTATAAAAATTTTCTGACGGATTAAGCCTTACAGCATTTTCTGCGCTGCGGTCCATTATAATTGGTTCTTTTATAATTATAGCGCAAACAAAATAGACAAGAAATACCAGAAACGTCACTAATATTACTAATAGTGTTTTTAAAATGAATCTCTTTTTTTTATGAATGTGCATTATTCTAATGTTGAATGCCAAAGTTAATATTTTAGCTTAGTAAGTAAAATCAATAATTTCAACCTTGATTCTGCTTTATTTTTAATAAAAACTGCATTGTTTTGATTTAATAGCATTCTGTTAATAATTTATAACTTATCAGGCATCATGGTAAAGTTCTCTGCAGCAGTCTATCTCAATAAAGATAAATATAAAAAACTGATAATTATTTTTATTCCTAAAACAATTTTGTGATAAATATCAAAATATTATATGACAAAATTTATTTTAAAAATTGTTTCCGCATTGTATCATTGCATATCAATTATACTTTATTGGATTCAGATAATAACGTTAAAAAAATATACTAATATTAATACCAAAATAAAAGATGGAATATAAAGATTTTTACGCGGAACTTGGAAAACTGCTTTACGCAGTAGCAGATATCGATGGAGACATTACTCAAAAAGAAAAAAAAGAGCTGCATAATATTGTAAAACACGAACTTGCTCCTGCCGAAAAACATGTTGACCAATTCAATACTGACGCAGCGTATTATACCGAAATGGAATTTGATTATCTGGATGAAGAAATCGGCG
>CAISYK010000282.1 GCA_903889605.1 uncultured Bacteroidota bacterium | reverse complement strand
CTACCGTGGCAAAAGGTAAAGAACGTCTGCGTATTTGTATTCATCTATTTAATACTCCTTCTCAAATTCAAGGTTTATGCGATGCAGTAAATATTAATTTCAGATAACTCCAAAAGCTTTGATAACATTAACCTATGTTAAAACAAGTTTTAATAGTTTTTTATAATTTCAAATTGTTTTTTTTAACATCGTAAAAATCAGTTTTTAAATTTGAACTTTAATAAAATCAAATGAAAAAAATTATACTTCTTAGTTTTGCTTTGCTCTGTTTAATACAAATATACAAAGCCCAGGTGAGTGTGAGTTTATTAAACTCATATTCGCTGACCCCCAATGAAACTGATACTTTAGGAGCCTTTGCTCGGATATATTATAATCAGTACCGCAGCAAATTTTATTTGGTTTATTCAGCAAGACAAGCAGGAAGCATTGCACCTGCTGGTCAGTTATCAAATTTTGCCTGGAGAGAATATGATAATAATATGTTATTTACAGGAAATAAAGGTTCATTAAATGGTCAGACAAATGCAGGTGATTTTGCTATGGTAATGGTGGATAGCACCTATTATCATCTGACGGCTTTTGGCAGTACAACAACAGGCATCTTAAAATACAAACTCAGCAAATATGATGATGATTTTGTTTCTCAGGCAAATACTATAATTACTCTGACGGCAAACGATAACAATATCGACCAGTTAATGAATTATACTAATAATCGATTAATTATTGGAGCAATGCATGATACAAGTGCATTCCCGCCGGTAACACCGCCGCTGCTGACTTATGATCCCTACATTAATTTGTATCAATACGATTTAAACTTAACATCAATTACTCCAAACAAGATTCTTTCTCAAAAAGCATATTCATGGGGAGGCAGCTGCATTTATGATACTGCCGGTTCCAGCTATTATATTTTGGCAGATAAAACAACTAATCAGTTTAATATTGCTTCGTTATATTCTTTTAAATACGATACAAATTTCAATTATATTTCAACTACCCAATTGTCTTCAAACGGGCAGTGGCCTCAAGGCGTTGTTTGGGACGGGCAGTATTATTATGTGGCCTATCATACTGGAGCACACAATCATGGGAATTTACTTTTGGGTGTTTTCAACTCAAACTGGGCAAATGTATTAACAGATACAATTACCAGTTATCCCGTTTTAACAACTACTGGCCAGGTTTCTTATAATGCTAACAGACCATTTATTACTAAAGTTGGTACAAAGTTATACATCTCATACGATGTTGAAAAATATGTTTTCCCTGTAAATAAAAAAGATTGGCAGGCGCACGTTAAGGTTTTTCAAATAAATTTTACAACTGGTATTGATAAGTCAACTGAAGCCAGTCAATTTAGTGTTTATCCTAATCCTGCTGATAACGTTGTAAAAATATTAAGTCCAAATAACGGGAAGAAGTATGAATTTGAAATTACTGATATTCCCGGTAAGACAGTGTTGAGAAGCCGCTTAAATATAATTGATATTTCAGACTTAATCAGCGGTAACTACTTCATAAACATAATAGACAGCAGGAGCGAAAATATTGTTGAAATAAAAAAAATTATTAAGGAATAATTTTGCTGTAATATTATTTTTTTATGTTTAAACTTTTTTGATATCATTACAGGAAAACTTTAAATGTGATTTAT
>CAISYK010000281.1 GCA_903889605.1 uncultured Bacteroidota bacterium | reverse complement strand
GCTTTTCTTCAAATAATAAAGACTGGCCAACTGAAATGAAAGGTATTAAACTAATAAAAACCAGAATAGTGAATATTTTTAGTTTCATACCCCATGAATTTATTTGCGGTTATCGATTGTAATTACCAAAAGCACCCAAACTAAAAATATCCTCTTTTGAAAGTGGTTTTCCATTAATCTTATCAGGCTGCCAGGTTCTGACATGTATGATCGGATTGTTTTCATCTTTAAAATCGATCATTAAGAACACGTACCCAACATCACTATATTTTGATGTATTCCAGGCCTGCTTCAGTGTAACACCATATATTTCAGGATATTTCCCATGCTGAACAACTTCAAGACTATCAAATTTGATGTTCAGGTAGGAATTGGCTTTGAAAATACGCTTCATCCCGTTTAGATATGTCAATTTGGACTCTTTGTGATACTCAATTCTTTCTTTACTAATATTCTTTTGCAACATCTCGGAGGAACCCTGTTGGACATTAACCACCTTACCTATAATGATCAAGGCATCATCGCTAAAAACTTTACCCAGAAAATCGATGTCTTTGCGGTTATAGGCCGTCCTGAAGTTTTCCACAAAATCGGTAATTATCGTCCGTCTTCTGAGATCAGTGACGGAATTACTTTTCCCCAAAATCTCATTTACCCGGTTGGTGCCTACTGAGATGTAAATATCATCGATCTGCCCTGAGGAGTTGAATACCAGCACTGTTTCTTCATAATTATCGCCCTCTGCAGCTTCCTTAAAAAAGATAGGGATGTTGCGCACTTCATAAATGCCTTTAACCTTATTCAGTAACCCTTTTTCGATTACCTGGGTCTCATAACATCTGAACATACTCATTTCCCACATCGACAACAAGGATTTGGTTGCTTCATCTGTTGCAAAGCTATTATCAAGATTTGGCTTCCTGTTTTCAAAAAAAGCAAGGTTTACCTCGGAAAGCAATTTGGTGGCACTCGCCATCATTTTACCCTTCAGTGCAGTGTTGGCGACGTCTGTGATTACCACATTGGTCTTATACTGGGAAAAAACATGTGTACATACGAGTACGAAATAAACCGCCAAAACCAAGGGTTTTAGAATATTTGCAGCCATACTATTTTCTTATTCTTGTAGGTTAATAAAAAATCTTCCACAATCCTGTTATCTAGCAGATTAGTCCTTGAATTACCCGGACCTTTATCCAGGAAGGCTATAATTGTCCCATCTTCGGGACTAAATACAATAAAGTAATACTTATCGGGGTTCACCATCGAACTTTGAACGCCGAATGCCAGAAGCCCCTTTGATTTCAGATCGTTCATCACGGGAGCCAGATCTGCTGTTGTTTTCAACGAAATCAGTTTATTGAGGATACCTTTCCCCGAATGGTCTTCATCGGTGTCAGGAGCTTTATCTGATTTATAGGTGATCTTAGTTTCCGGAATTTTAGCTGAAGTATTGCTTGTACTTTCAGTTAGAACCTTTTCAACCTGTTTTACAGGTTTTGACGGCTCCGGAATAGCTGCCTTCTCCTCGTACTGTATCTGGTTAACCTGCAGCTTACCTTTTGAATCAAGCTCCTTAACTTTTGTTCTGAGAATATAGGCAATAGCCCTTGTTTTGTCCCCCCGGGAAAAAAAAAGGTACT
>CAISYK010000280.1 GCA_903889605.1 uncultured Bacteroidota bacterium | reverse complement strand
TTATAAAATTAAAATTTTCTTTAAACTAAAATAATAACAGGGCAGAGGGAGCTTCGCTTTAAAACGGTAAATCTCTTAAATCTATATTTCCTCCAGAAAGTATAATGCCGATTTTTTTACCATTAAATTTTTCTTTTTGATTTAATACAGCGGCAAATGCAACAGCACTGGATGGTTCAATAATTATTTTCATGCGCTCCCAAATTAATTTCATTGCAGCAATTATTTCATCTTCAGAAACTCTTATAATTTCTTCGACATGCTGTTGAATTATAGGAAAATTAAGGTTACCTAAACAAGTTTTTAACCCGTCAGCAATAGTGTCTGCATTTTGGTTGCTTTCTATTTTTCCGCTTATTAATGACCGGTATGCATCATCAACTAAATTAGGTTAACCTCCGAATGTCTTACAGTTTTTACCAAAAAAATGCGCAGCCAGTGCGGTTCCTGTAATTAATCCTCCTCCGCCTATAGGAGCAAAAACAGCATCTAAATCAGGTTGTTCCTCCAGAAGCTCAATGCAGGCTGTTGCTTGTCCGATAATTACATTTAAATTGTCGTAAGGATGTATGAATACCGCACCTTTATTATCTACAATAAGTTTGGCTGCAGATTCTCTCGCAATAAGTGTTGGTTCACATTCAATTATTTCTCCTCCATATTCTTTAACAGCATCTTTTTTTACCTGTGAAGCATTAGAAGGCATAACAATGTATGATTTGACACCTATATTTTGTGCAGAAAGGGCTAATGCTTGTGCAAAATTGCCTGAAGAATGAGTGACGACACCTTTTCTTTTTTGTTCATCAGAAAGCAGTAAAACCGCATTGGCGGCACCCCGCATTTTAAATGCTCCTATTCGCTGAAAATTTTCACATTTGAAATATAAATCGGCGCCGGATAATTTATTTAATATTCGAGAAGTTAAAACTGGAGTTCGATGTATGTATGGCGCAATTCTTTTCTGACAGTTTATTAAATCAGATTTATTGATAAAATTTTCCATAATTTGGTAATTGCAGATTCATCAATTTAAATGCGGCTGTAATAGTTTGAATTCATTGCCTTTTCACAATACGGCAGTTTTAAAAAAGCAAGAATCTTGTTTTCTTTTTTTTGCATTTTGATGTTGCAAAATAACCCAAATCAAAGTCCATTTCAATTAACAGCATCGCAGTAAATGGATTAGAAGTTTTGTAAGAATTATATTTTGTAATTGAAGGGAAATCCATTTGTTTTCCCGTACTGCTGATAATATCATTCAATGCGTATGAAAATCTTAATCCAAGTGTTACTCTGAAATTTTGCGTGCCTGCAAGGTATCCGCCAAAGCCCATTACTGCCGAATAATAGGACTTAACCAAGTTTTCAGAGACATCTGTGTTTTGTGTTTGTGTATAACTATCACTAAATCTGGTTTTTGTTATCATTGAGTATTGAGGGCCAATTTCAAAATAACTTGCATTTGTTGTTTTTCTGTAAAGTAATACAAAGTTAAGTGCATTAAAGCCAATGCTCCGCGAGTACTCAGTTTTGCTGCTGTCAAGGTAGTTAAACGATTGGTTAAAAGAAGAAGAAGTCACATCAATTGTTAAAGCATGTGTTTCATTAAAATTTATTCCAACTTTTCCTCCAAACAAATATCCGAAAGAAAATTTCGGAGAGAAATTATGGTCATTGTAAAAATTATTGTTTACAAGGAAATCCGGACCATATCCGCCTTTCAGCCCAACATCAAACCAAGTCTGGGAATAAAGAGTTTGTGAAAATATAAATATACTGAAAGCAATTGCAGCCTTTCTCATAGGAAAATTCTTTATTGTTTAGTGTTTTCTCTTTCTTGTAAATATTGACTTTAGCTTTTCAAATATAATATTATCTGTGTAATTAGCCGATAATTATTTTGAAAAATTGTAAGAACTTGTTAAAGTATTTCTTTTTTGTTTTTTTATAGTTGACTTGAATAGGATTTTTAGGAAACTGTTAGAGGTGTTTTAATCGGAGTTTTAAATTTAAGAAACTGACGGAATATTTTATTGAATTACCAGCCTGATTATATAATGATTTTTAATAAAGTTATTTCTTACCAATTAAATAATATCTACCACTATCCTTAAATAAATTTTTATGTCGATGTTAAGCAGAAATTATACTTTAGAAAAGTAAATACTTGCGGAAAATCACTTGAATGCATCTGAATATTTGCTGAGAAATTGGTGAATTTGAATAAATCAGATTTAGTAATAATATGATTAGGCTTATTATTTTAACCTAGTGCAGTATGCTGGTATACCAGTTTTTGTTCTGTGTTTCGTAACACCGTATTATGATGCTGTTCGGCATGGTGAATTGTAAAAAACAACATTTCCCTAATTGTTATTTTACCTAATAATGGATGAGGTAATACATATTCGTCAAGCTGCTCTTCAGTATATTTATCAATCTTTTTTGTAAGTCCTGCAGCAACTTCTAATAAATGATTTGCTAACTGCTCTTTTAGTGCCGATTTTACTGCCTTTGGAACATATTTCCCTGTTGCGGTTCCTCCCTTTTCAAGTTTTGAAAGGTATTTATTTATTAATTCATCATAGCTTATAGATGGCTGGTTTGCTTTACCGAAAAGCAGGCGTATTATAAATTTCGGAAGAGTAAAAGCCATTATCAAAGGGGAAACGGAACGGAAAATATGGTCAAGATGCTGGCCAGCGGTCCACTTATTGTCAGGTGAAAACATAAAATCCCTGCTGTTTAATCCTTTAATCATTTTAGCAAAATCCTTGTGATTTTTATTCAATTTGTTTATTATTTCCTGTTTAGTCATTTAGTAAATTTGTTAAAGTGTTAATGAACTTAAATCTGATTTTGATGCGTTGTGTATTACGGAACGCGGGTCTTCGCAGATTTTCATGATTAAAATAATTTAAAAACATGATATTTTATTTGATCCGCCTGCGGTGATTATGATTATAATAGTTTAGTATCACAGCAATAGAAAATCATATTTTTAATATCATGCAGCACTGAAAGCATTTGTTTTCATTAGAATCATAATAAATCTGCGTTCCAAAAATATCTCAGTTCTGTGTTGTTACTTTATTTAGAGTCTAACGAAATTATTTTAGTTTTATTTCCCTTCATCCAACCTCTCACCAAATCATCAGCATCGGGGTAATAATTAGCTTTTTTAATAAGCCATTTAAATTCTTCCGGCGAACTTATTTGTATACTTGAATCAAAATAACCAAACCCTGCATAATGACTGTTTTCAATTAATATCACCGATTGTTCACCCGGCATTTTTCCTTTATCTATTATTACAAAGTTAGGTTTTGCAAAAATATAATTATCTAAAATCGCTTCAGCACGTTTATTATAAATTTCAATTTCTTCCTGTTCAGCGCAAATGCCATTGCACTTTTTTATCTGATGGTTGAAGCATATTGCTTTATCATCCGTTAATCCGCAGTACCGCAAACACAATGTGTGTTCATCAAGCCATGATTCCAATCTGTCTCTTGCCGAAAAATAAGATGTAAATGACATTAATGCGTTTTCCGATTCATTATAATCAACCAGCTTAAAATTAATAATTCCTTTTTCATCTTTAAACCAGTCAATGCTGTGTGTGAAGTTGTCGGCTTTGCGCTGCCTGTTATATTTTGGTTTATGTTTTTTAATTTCTTCGGCTTCTAATAATAATGCAATTAATTCACTGCCGGTAGCAACAAAATCAACATTATATAAGTCATTCAGCATTTTCCTGCCCTTCTGTTCTTTTGTATTGAAATGGCTCATTGCGCGGTTGTATGCATTTACACTTTTGCCGATGTAAATAATGTTTTGTTCCTGGTCTAAAAAATAGTAAACACCGCATTCTTCAGGAAGTTTATCAAGGATATATTTTTTTATTTTATCAATGCGCCTAACCATTAATTCATCGACACCTTTGTTTTTGAAAACAGGATGATCGCTTTTTATCTGCATCAGTATATCAAATAATTTCGCGGTAGCCACGGCATCGCCTTCAGCCCTGTGCCTTGCCTCATTTTCTATTCCCAGCGATTCGCAGAGATTTCCTAAACTATAAGATTTTTTTCCAGGAATTAATTTGCGGCTTAAACGTACTGTACACAGTGTATCACGTTTAAATTTTGCACCAAAGGATGCAAATTCTTCTTTTATAAAACCATAATCAAAACCAACATTATGCGCTACGAAAATTTTGCCTTCTGTCATTTCCCAGATTTTATTAGCGACTTGGGCAAAAGTTGGAGCGCCTTCCACCATTTCGTTGGTTATGCCTGAAATCCGCACAAAAGTTGGACTTATATAACATTGAGGATTTATTAATGTCGTAAATTTATCAACAACCGTTAAGCCGTCATGAATTAAAATGCATATTTCAATCACATGGCCCCTGCGGTATTCAAACTTCCCTCCGCAGGTTTCTATATCTATTATTGCAAACATTTTTTCTATCGCAGTTCAGAAATTTGTTTCTGTTTTTTTATGCAGCATCTCAAATCCGCAAGTTTCTATTTTGTAAAGTTAAAATATTCTTTTCTGATAAACTCAAGTTCTATTTTATTAAAATTTTTGTTTTATTTGTCGGCTGATATTTGGGCTTTTAATTTTTTTCTTTTGGAGAATGTAATTTTAGAATTGACCAAACGGCATCTATCCTAAT
>CAISYK010000279.1 GCA_903889605.1 uncultured Bacteroidota bacterium | reverse complement strand
TATTAAACTATATTTTAATAATGATCTATCAATTAATTTAAATCTTGTTTCATCAGAAAAACACATCTTTTCTTCAAATAATTTTACTTACAAATCTACATTAATAGAAACTGATTCTCCCCCTCCCGAATTAGCTTAATTTCCATTTTATCAAAATCAATTTTCAGTCTGATTATTCATTTGCTTAACTAATTTTTAAGCAGAGTTATTTTTATTTACTCTATTGAATAATTTTTACACATAGCGCTGCATAGATCCTTCTAGGGTTCTGCATCAAGTGCTTTACGAACTATACAATAAATATTTAGTGCATAGGCCGCAGAGTGCAATTGACCTAAAGAACGTATATATTGACACTATGTAAGCAAAGAATAATTTGGCATTAAATGATATTATCCGTTAAACAAAAAACATTGTTTAAAAGCGGAACAATTAATTTACCATAAATACATTTTAAAAAATAAAACATGAAAAAAAATATATTATTTATAATCTCAGGCATGTTGGCATTAACAACTGCCAAAGCTCAAATAAATACAACTAACGATACAACACCAATCAGACTGATTAATTTGAATGAAGTAGTTTTTTCTGCCAATAAAGCAGAAGAAAAAAAATCAGATGTTCCTTTTACAATAGAAGTTATTAAAAGTAAAGATTTGGAACTGAGCAATCCTCAAACTTCGGCTGATATGCTTTCGAACACAGGGAACATAATGGTTCAGAAAAGCCAATCCGGCGGAGGCAGCCCTATTATAAGAGGCTTTGAAGCAAACCGCGTTTTAATTGTTGTTGATGGTGTTAGGATGAACAATGCAATATACAGGGCCGGCCACCTGCAGGATGTCATTACCATTGATCCTTCGATGCTTGACCGCGCCGAAGTAATTTACGGCCCGTCGTCCGTAATATACGGCAGCGATGCGATAGGCGGTACAATGCATTTTTATACAAAAAACCCTTTGTTTGGTGATGACAAAATGAATTTTAAATTAAATTCATATCTGCGTTATTCAAGTGCAAATCAAGAAAAAACAGGACATGTAGATTTTAATCTTGGATTCAAAAAACTTGCCTCATTAACAAGCATCACATACAGCAGTTTTGATGATTTACGCACAGGTTATTCACGTAGCCCCAATGCAGACTTTGGACGCTGCTATTATTATGCAGGTAAAAATTCTGCAGGTACTGCCGACAGCATGATAAAAAACAAAAACCCAAATATTCAAAAATTCAGCGGATACAATCAGATAGATTTAATGGAAAAGCTATTGTACAAATTAAATG
Source organism: uncultured Bacteroidota bacterium (assembly GCA_903889605.1). Taxonomy (GTDB): domain Bacteria; phylum Bacteroidota; class Bacteroidia; order 2-12-FULL-35-15; family 2-12-FULL-35-15; genus 2-12-FULL-35-15. The sequence continues at coordinate 480 of CAISYK010000279.1, read as the reverse complement.
ATAAAATTAACATTGGTTTGAATGTTCAGTATTCAACATCATCTGATATTCCGCGCTACGACCGTTCAACTGAAATGATCGGAGGTAATTTAAAATATGCTGATTGGCATTATGGACCGCAAAACCGTATGCTTGCTTCAATATATTCAACAATTAAATCTTCAGGAAAATTATTTGACAATTTACGAATAACCGGAGCAATGCAGGACATTGATCAGGAACGGGTAAATCGTAAATTCAGCACTGATTACAGCGCTAATAATAACAAAATAAAAGACCAGCTGGAGAATGTAAAAGTATATTCTTTAAATGCAGATTTCAGAAAAACGATAAAGGAAAAACATGAATTAAGTTATGGTATAGAAGCGGTTCACAACAATGTTACTTCTACAGCAACCTTTAAAGACATTAACACAAACGCAGTAACATTTGCTGATACGCGATATCCGGGTAAAAACACAACCACAAATATCGGCGCAT
>CAISYK010000278.1 GCA_903889605.1 uncultured Bacteroidota bacterium | reverse complement strand
TTTCGGTGCAGTTACTGCCAGCGGAGACGCGACAGCTATGGAAGGAGAAGTTACTTCATTAACTCATGAAGAAGTTGCTGATTTATTAAAAGAAGCGAAATCAATTGTTATTGTGCCTGGTTATGGTATGGCTGTGGCAAAAGCTCAATATCCTATTTATGATATGGTTCAAACATTACAAAAAGCAGGTAAAAAAGTTAGGTTTGCTATACATCCGGTTGCAGGTCGTTTACCCGGTCACATGAATGTATTATTAGCTGAAGCACACGTACCTTACGATATTGTATTAGAAATGGACGAGATAAATCCAGACCTGCCTAATACAGATGTAGTAATGGTGATTGGTGCAAACGATGTTGTTAATCCGGGAGCGCAGGATGATCCGTCAAGCCCTATTTATGGAATGCCGGTTATTGAAGCTTGGAAAGCAGAGAAAGTTATTATAATGAAACGTTCTATGTCGGTTGGTTATGCAGGTGTAGAAAATCCTTTATTCTACAAACCAAATGCAGAAATGCTTTATGGTGATGCTAAAGTCAGCGTTGAAAAAATACTAGGATTTTTAAAAGCCTAATTAAAAAGTAGGCTTTGCCGCATGAATGTGTTGTTAGCAGAAGCTAATGTTGATTATGGCAAGCTTATATAAATGGATGATATTAAATTGAGTTTCTTTGATTTTCAGAATATTATTCATAATATCGTGTGTTATTTGAAACACCAATATTCTTAAATATAATTAATTTTGGAAAAAATTACAAATGCATATTCTGTAATTACTGGAAGGGTGAAGATGATCTTCGCCCTTCTTCCATTGTTATTATCCATCAATTCAATTAATGCTCAAGCCCCGTTAATTATAACCGGGACAATCATAACCAACCCATTTTGTGCATGCGACAGTTTACATGTGCCTTTTACAAGTGCAGGAACTTATATTGCAGGTAATATATTTATAGCCCAGCTTTCTGATGCTGCTGGGAGCTTTGCTGTACCTTTTAACATCGATTCTTTGGTAAGTACATCCATTCTGGATTCTATTTCTTGTGCAATACCCTGCGGCACTTTAACCGGAGGTACATACCGTATAAGGGTGATCAGTACAACGCCTGCTGATACTGGTTCTGATAATGGGGTTGATATTATTATAAATGCTGCAGTTGTCCCATCTGTGAGTATTACAGCTGCTCTTTTGACAGGAACATTATGCTCAGATTCAGCGACTTTTACTGCCACTCCAACAAACGGCGGGCTTCTTCCTATTTATCAATGGCAGTTAAATGGCGTGACAGTTGGTACTGACTCCAATCAATATCATACAAGTGCAGCTTTGGCAAATGGTGATATTGTAAGTATTACCTTAACATCCAATGCAGCATGTGCTGTACCGGCAGCGGTTCAGGCCGATACCACTGTAAATTGTGTCGCAATTACTACGGGTACTATTACAGGAAGCCCATTTTGTTCATGTGATAGTGTAAAGGTTCCGTTTACGAGTATTGGTACTTTCGGGGCCGCTAATATTTTTTCTGCTCAGCTTTCTGATTCTTCAGGCAGTTTTGCTGCACCGGTAATTATTGGTTCATTGCCAAGTGTTTTAAATACTGATACTGTGGTTTGTGTAATACCCTGCTCAGCTTTATCAGGAACAGGTTATCTGATTAGAGTGATTAGTTCATCACCTATTGATACTGGATCCAATAATGGTGTGAATATTATTATAAATACTACAGTTGTCCCTTCAGTAAGCATGGATGCAGTCGCAGCAGTGGCATTATGCATTGATACTTCTGTAGCATTTACTGCATCTTCGGTAAATGGCGGAGCTGCACCTACATATCAATGGCGCAGAAATGGAGTTGCTGTCGGAACAAACTCCGCAGTATATAACTCTTCGGGTACTTTTATGAATGCCGAGGTTATCAGCGTTACCATGACATCAAATGCTGTTTG
>CAISYK010000277.1 GCA_903889605.1 uncultured Bacteroidota bacterium | reverse complement strand
GATCCAAGTCAAGCACCTCTACTTTATCGCTTCCGCTTAATTTTTCAACTTCTGCCGCTGCGTCTTTTATTTTTTGCCCGCGGCCTCCCATTATAACTGAAGCTCCGCGTTTAGCTAACTCTACACACATTGGCTTGCCGATTGAACCGGCCGCCCCGGTAACTAAAACTGTTTTTCCCTGCATTTCGTTCATGGTTATATTTTTTAGGTTTTAAGCAAATTTATAACATTTTCACAGCCTGCAATCGATTATTCAAATTATTTTCTTCAGTTTTTTTTATCATTTTTTTTGCAGGAAGACTATATTGGAGTCTGTCCATAAAGTTTCAATTAAAAAACATTAACATTGGAGATCAAATCTAATCTATTTCATATCCTTACAATACTGCTGAATAAGTTTATATGCTTTTTCGTTATTCAACCCATCAGCTTTTTCTAAATCTTTACAAGCCCCCTTCTTATCGCCGGAGGCAAATTTTACAGCTGCTCTATTAATATATGCAGTTGAAAAATCAAATTTTATCTTAATAGCCATATCTAAATCCTGCAGTGCATCCTTATATTTTTTCATTCCTCCTTTAGCTACTCCCCTATTCATATATGCAATAATATTTTTAGGCTCAAGCTTTATTACCTCATCAAAATCAGAAACAGCCCCTGAATTATTATTAATATTTATCCTGGCAGCTCCCTTGGTGATAAGCGCTTCAGTATTGCCTGGTTCATAATCAATATACCGGCTTAAGTCTTTATCTGCACCCTGAAAATCTTCACCCTTAAATTTTGTTTTCCCACGCCAAAGATAACCAACATTATTTTCAGGATTTATTTCCAATAAACTATTGAAGTCAATAAGTGCCAGTGTATAATCTTTTTTTAAATTGAAATAAATTATACCGCGCTTCAAGTAAGCGTTTTCAAAATTTGGTTTAATTTCAATTACACGAGAGTAATTTACAATAGCTGGCTCAGGATCTTTACCTGATTCAACAAGCAATCCCAGCTGATAAAAAGCTTCGGCATCGTCATAGTTTTTATCAGTAGCTTTAACAAAATCTGTATATGCCTCTTTACTATTCCCTTGTGCATATTGAGCAATACCTCTTTCACGATATGCCTCTCCATGGGTAGTATCAATTTCCAATGCTTTATTAAAATTTATTACCGCATTTTTATAATCTTTTATTTTTGTTTGGGTAATAGCCAAACGATAAATAGCTGCATAAGAATCTGGATTTTCTTTTACAATATTTTTATAGTCTTTTACCGCACTCTTAAATAATTTATCCGCTCCCTTAAAATCTTTTATTTTTAAATGGACTTCAGCAGAATCGCATTTATGGTTAGCTGCATCCAAAAAGTTGGTTGCTGCAACTTCTTGTTTGGGGACAATTTGTGCATTCAAATGAACCGAAAATAAAACAAAAACCAACGAAATATATTTTGAAACGAATTCGAGCATTAGCTTTTAAATTTAGAATATTCAAAGTTAATCAATTATAATATTGAATCTGACTTATCAATAACCAAAATAATGATTCAGTTAAAGTTAAACATTTCACAGCTTTCCAATTTTGATGTTTCAAAAACATCTCCTGATTATTGTTTTTTCACTAGGCTGAATAAGAAAAGAGCCTAAGGTTTACTTTACAAAATGCCGAAAAATTATGAAATACAAAATGATAAACATAATGTTTCCTTTAAAATATTGCATGCAATAATAGATTTTTGGCAACGGTCAACAGCGATGGAAATGGTGTATATAAATCACTTAAAATCACATCCAATAACGTGATTTCCAAGAAATTATTTTTATACTATGAAATTTGATTAAATTTGTCCCTAATAGATACAAAATAGCCTTTTCGGCATCTTTAATATTTAATATTCAATGATGATTTTGTCAAAGATTACTATGGCGCTTGCTTAAAGTAAAATTTGTTTCTTAAAAAAATGGTATTGAAAGGTTATTGTGAAATAATAAACTTGAACATTAATAAAATATAAAATATGAATTACGATTTAATAATAATAGGAAGCGGTCCCGGCGGATATGTGGCAGCAATCAGGGCTGCCCAATTGGGTTTAAAAACTGCCGTTGTTGAGCGCGAAAATCTTGGCGGCATTTGTTTGAATTGGGGGTGCATTCCCACCAAAGCATTGTTAAAAAGCGCACAGGTATTTGAGTATCTTAATCATGCTGAGAATTACGGCATAAAAGTTAATGGCTTTGAAGCGGACTTTGGAGCTGTAGTTAAACGCAGCCGTGATGTTGCAGATGGAATGAGCAAAGGCATTTCATTTTTAATGAAGAAAAATAAAATTGACGTTATTACCGGAACAGGAAAAGTCAAAGCAGGAAAAAAAGTGGAAGTTACCGAAAATGGTATCTCAACTACATACGAAGCAAAACATATCATATTGGCTGTAGGCGCACGTTCACGAGTATTGCCAAACTTACCCCAGGATGGAAAAAAAATAATCGGATACCGCGAAGCGATGACTCTGCCTGAATTGCCAAAATCAATGGTAGTAGTTGGTTCCGGCGCAATCGGAAGTGAGTTCGCATATTTTTATGCAGCAATGGGAACAAAAGTCACTTTAATAGAATTCCTTCCTGTTATTGTCCCTTTTGAAGATGCTGAAGTTTCAAAACAATTGGAACGTTCATTTAAAAAAGCAGGAATGAAGGTGATGACTGATTCAAGTGTTGAAAGTGTTGAAATAAATGACGGTATCTGCAAAGTAAAAGTTAAAACAAAAAAAGGGGAAGAAATTATTGAATGCGACATAGTGCTCTCGGCTGTAGGTATCCAATCTAATCTGGAGAATATCGGATTGGAAGAAACCGGCATTGCGGCAGACAAAGGGAAAATTTTAACAAATCAATTCTACGAAACAAATATACCGGGCTATTACGCCATTGGTGATTGTGTCGGCGGTCAATCTTTAGCCCATGTTGCATCAGCTGAAGGTATTATTTGCGTTGAAAAAATTGCAGCTCAGTCTCCTGAACCATTGGATTATAATAACATTCCGGGATGCACATATTGTCAGCCGGAAATTGCCTCTGTTGGATATACCGAAGCAAAAGCACTGGAAGCCGGGTATGAGATTAAAGTTGGGAAATTCCCATTTACTGCAAGCGGTAAAGCAAGTGCTGCTGGTGCTAAAGAAGGTTTTGTGAAGCTTATTTTTGATGCAAAATATGGTGAATTACTGGGTGCACACATGATCGGTGCAAACGTTACAGAAATGATTGCTGAATTAGTTGTTGCCCGTAAATTAGAAATTACCGGTCACGACCTTATTAAAACTGTTCATCCTCATCCCACAATGAGTGAAGCTGTTATGGAGGCAGCTGCTGCTGCTTACGGTGAAGTTATTCATATTTAACGTTCAATAAAGTTCAGAAAATTATTTAATTATTATTGAAGTTTCTAACTTTATTTGTACACTTAAAATCGTCATAAAATATTTCTCTTTATTAGTAATTTTGGGGCGTTCCCCCTTTCTTAAAAAAGAAAGGGGACGGGCTTTACGCTTCAATCTTTTGCAAGGGCAAAAGGATTTACGCTGCAATCCCTTACGCAGCATTTGCCTTGAAATAGAAATCTGCATTCATAAATAAATCACAAAATTTGAGATAATAATTGTTAAATCCCGCATCATCGAAGGACTTTTTTTATTCGATCGTATTGTAATTATTGAAATCCCAAATTTTCGAGCCTTTTATAATGGTTATAAAAAGAACTTAACCGTTAGTATTTATATAATTTGAATTCGATTATTATTTTTTGAAAACAATTTTGACATACTTTTGACCCATAAATAAACAAACCAATTAATATTAAATATGTTAAAAATTCTTAAAATCATATTTTTCAGCTCTATATATTTTCTAAATGCCAAAGCTCAAACAAACGGTATTGTTATAGGCAATATAAAAGATAAAAACACCCAGGAAACGATAGTTGGGGCAGCTGTTTCCATTGAAGGAACAACAAACGGTGTCACTTCAGATGCTGATGGAAATTTCAAACTAAATGTGCCGGTTGGAACTTATATTTTAAAAGCATCTTTTGTAGGATATATTTCCTTGATTAAAGAAAACATTGTGGTTACATCTGGTAATGCACAAATAGTAAATTTTGAATTGGAATCTGCCTTAAAAAATTTAAACACAGTAGAAATAACATTTGATAAAGGAAAATCAGCTTCGGCAGCAGATATGATAACACCACTATCTGTGCAGCAACTGACCACAGAAGAAATAAAAAGTAATCCAGGCGGAAATTACGATGTATCAAAAGTAATTCAAACCCTGCCAGGTGTAGGAGGAGCTTATGGAGGTTCCCCTCGTAACGATATTATAGTAAGAGGAGGCGCACCAAACGAAAATGTATATTATTTAGATGGAATTGAAATCCCTGTATTAAATCATTTTCAAACACAGGGCAGCAGCGGCGGAGCTGCGGGTATTTTGAATGTGTCATTTATTGAGGACGTAAAATTAAGTTCAAGTGCTTTTGATGCAAAATACGATAACGCCTTGGCTTCTGCTTTTATCATCAGACAGCGCGAGGGTAATCCTGAAAAGTTATCCGGTAATTTTAGATTAAGCGGAACCGAAGTTGCATCAACATTTGAAGGGCCTTTAGGAAAAAAAACAAATTTTTTAGAATCTGCCCGCAGGTCTTATCTGCAGTATTTATTTCAAGCCTTGGATTTACCTATTAGACCAAATTTTTGGGATTTTCAATATAAAATAACTCATAAGTTTAACAGCAAAACAACGCTTACAGCCATTGGTATCGGGGCAATAGATGAGTTTGCCTTTGCTGCTCCTAAAAAATCTACCCCCGAAAATATTTATATTGTTCGTTCGCTCCCTTATATTAACCAATGGAATTATACAACAGGGTTTTCATTAAAACGTCTTATTAATAAGGGTTTTATGAATTTTACGATAAGCAGAAATATGTTTAATAATGCTTTAGATAAATTTGAGGATGACAAGAAAACGGAAACTGCCCGTACTTTTAAATTACGTTCTCAAGAAATTGAAAATAAATTCAGATGGGACATTAATAAATTTTTAAACGGATGGAAAATAACCGGAGGCATAATAGGTCAATATGTGAAATACAACACAAAACTATTTAATAAAGTACACAGCGCGATTACAGATACTTTGGGTAATGAAATTGCTCCAGCCTTATATATTAATATAAACAGCGATATTGAATTTTTTAAATACGGCGCATCTGCTGCTGCATCAAAAAACATTTTTAATGAAAAATTATTAGTATCATTTGGTTTAAGAACCGACATGAATAGTTTTTTAAAAGATGGAAACAATCCATTAAATACTATATCACCAAGGCTTTCTACGGCATATCACATCAGCCGCAAGTTTGACATTACGGCTTCAGTGGGGAGTTATTACAAAATCCCGACCTATACAACTTTAGGTTATAGGGATATTGACAATGTTTTGGCAAACAAAACTATGAAATACATTAAATCAAATCATTTCGTTTTGGGTACGCAATTTTTACCTAACGAAAGTTTGCGTTTTACTGTGGAGGGGTTTTACAAACAATATGACAACTATCCGGTTTCAGCATTGACAGGAATATCGCTTGCTAATCAGGGAGCAGATTTTGGTTCGGTAGGCAGCGAAAAAATCAACAGCACCGGAAAAGGAGAATGTTATGGATTTGAATTTTTTGTGCAGCAAAAATTAGTAAAAAAAATATTTTATGTTTTCAGTTATACTTATGTAAGAAGTTTATTTTCCGGGATGAATAGTAAGTTAATAGCATCCTCGTGGGATAACCAGCATTTGATTTCAACAACATTAGGATATAAATTCGGCCGTAACTGGCAATTAGGCTTGAAATACCGTTTGGCAGGCGGAGCACCATATACTCCTTTTGATTTAGAGGCTTCCAGACAAAATTATTTATTATTAGGTACGGGAGTTTTAGATTACAATAATATAAATTCAAAACGATTAAAAGCATTTAATCAGCTGGATTTAAGAATCGATAAAAAAATGAATTTTAAACGGACTTCTTTAGATGCATTTATTGATGTGCAAAACATGACAGCGTTTAAACAACAGCCCAATCCAAGCTATACTTTTAAGCGCAATGCGGATAACACCGGATTTGAAACTACGGATGGCGCAGCAGCTAAATTAGACGGCAGCAACTGCATACCAGTTATTTTACAAAACAGCAGTTTAAGTGCCACTCCGACTATTGGTTTAATCTTTGAATTTTAATAATCAGCATAACCAATGTTAAAGATTCTGCAGCAATAATTTCTGAAGTCTCATAAAAGTCAATGAATACGCAAATTTTTCAGATTGCATATTTTTTAATATTAATTAATTTCCCTTGATTTAGTCTGTTAATCCATGAATTGGAATAGGAAAAATAAAAGACTCCAGTATACTTTTTTCTGCCTTTTTCACATGTTCCGCATAACTTGAAAGGCTTGTATTAAGAGTTCTTGCAAATTCTTTGTCTAACTTAGCTATTACTGTATTTAAAATATTTATTTCTTTATTCAGCGCCAATCGTTTAGCGTCATCAAATGGAGAATATGTTTTAACGACTGTTTCAAAATAACTTTCAAAGTTATTTTCGACTTCCTTATAGTATGGCATCAGCAAAGGGTCGGCAGTAAATGTTTTTATGTGTGCCAACATCATCGCATCAGCCTTTTCCTTTTCGCTGATTTCATTGTCTCCGCTGGCTGCTAGCACTGAAACTAGAATTGGGGCTTTTAGTAAAAGTTCCGCTTCTTCCTTTGTTAGTTTTTCAAATTGCTTTATCATAATCATGGTTTTAAATTTAAATTTTGCCTAATAAGTCCATTTTCATTTTAAGCGTAAAATAATACGCATTTTATTCTGTAATTTGGGATGGTAATATTAGGATAGAAGGCTCCAATTTACTCTGATATTAATCAAAAGGATTAATGATTTTCATCACGAATGTAAATTGCTAAAGCCTATTTAAGCAAGGTTTTCTTATAAAAAATTACATTGATTAAGCCAATGTAATAGATTTTGAAAATTATCAGCAAATTCTTCCAGTTGAGCTTTTATATTTTTCGGTTTTAATTGGTATAATAAATTTAGTAAGCCTGTTCTGCAAGTAGCCATATTTCGTGCTATTGTTGGATGTTTTGTTTTTAAATCATCTTCTCTAAACGTTACACCTCTTATACGATTATTAGTTTCAACATTCCAATGCTCTCTTATTGCATGGAACAACTCATCATCTGTAGTATTCTGTTTAAGTTTTTGATTAGAGATATAGTAAGACGTCTCATTACTTTCAGTTTTGTTTTTACAATTGTAACTGTGCCGCTCCACTTTTATTACTGTTTGAAAATTAGCCGCCAGCCATCTTTGGTCTAAATATGGGTTGTTTAACGCAATGCCCGTATATGTTCTTGTATCAATTCTACCGTTTGATTTTTCCGAGTGGCTGTGTTGCTTTACTGGCTTATCGTCAGCGGCTATCATTTTTATTTCTTCTAATAATCCTGGCTGATTTTCTTTAACTCCAATCAAAAAAACACCTTTTTGTTTTTCAATTTGTTTAACGGTTTCCGGTATTAAATGCAAAGCATCAAGGGTAATTTTTTGATTACCAAATTCTTCATCAAGTAACTCTGAAACGTATGGGCGCTCACTCTCTTTCTTATCATTATAAAACCCTTGCTTTTATACCATTCGGTTTTTATGACCAAAAATCTGGACAGTCAAGGAAGCATAAATTTCGTTTTTTTTCAGCGCCTATACAACCGCGATCCCATAATGCGTGATTTTCAGCAACAAAGTGATGCAAACTATTTATCAGTAATATTTATTACTGGATTTACATAAAAAAATAAAATTTTTTATTTCTTCATGATTATTATTTATTTGGAGAACACTCTAACCCTGAGTGCTGCAGCTTTAAATTCTAACTTCAATCGTTTTATTTGACGATTTTTGGGGTCAATAGATTTTAACCTTTTAAAATGGCTTTCCGCAGTTTCTATTTTATTGATAGCTATAAAGTACGATACCACCATAGCCATGAAACCTGACACCTCGCTGATATGAAAAACATTCTTTTCAGGATATTGTAATTTTATATCAAATTTATTATTTAATATTTCTGCAGCCTCACCAGATTTTCCTTCTCTAATCAAGTACGATAAGTAATTTATCTTTCCAAAAACATAATCAGGGAATTTTTCATATGTTTCTTTAACAATCCTTGATACTTCATCGTACCTTTGGCAACTTTCTAATGCAACTCCCAGATAATTATACAAAATTGGCAGATTCGGGTGCTTCGCAATAAGTTGTTCAATAATTGCTATAGATTTTTGGGGCTTTTTGAAAACTAAATGATGCAGCTCTTCCAATTTTGAATCACCCAATTCCAGTAAAAATTTTTCATTTTGGGAATCCTGTATGGCTTCATAGGAAATGGTGTATTCCAATAAAAATAATTCATTATCAGTTTTTTTGTCAGTTAATTTTAAAATACCTTCATATGGTGCCTTTTCATCTTCAATTTC
>CAISYK010000276.1 GCA_903889605.1 uncultured Bacteroidota bacterium | reverse complement strand
GTAATGTATGGCTCATGCTTATTCCGCTTTTCGGTTTGGTTTGGTCATTTATTATTGTGAATAGAATTGCAGATTCTCTCAAGGCAGAATTTGCAAAAAGAAATGTACAGGTAGAAGAAGATAGGCCAGGTTATTCTATAGGACTAACTTTCTGTATTCTGGCCTGCTGCAGTATTATACCCATTTTAGGCGGGCTTGCCGGCATTGGTGCTTTTATTTGCTGGATAATTTACTGGGTGAAAATAGCTGGTTACAAAACAAAACTGCAGCAAACAAAAATGATTTAATTTGATATTTAATGAAAAATCCCTTTCTATACTTCGAGAGGGATTTTTTTATTATATCAAATGATTGCTTACTATTCCTTTCTAATTAGCAGTTTATTAAAGAGCATTAGAATAAAGTAAAGTATTGTTTTATTTCATTGCAATTACACTAATTTCAACATTAACATTTAATGGGAGTTTTGAAACCTGGACTGTTTCACGTGCAGGGAAATCACTCGAGAAATACGAACCGTATACTTCATTTACTGATGCAAAATCATTCAAATCTGTTAGGAAAATAGTGGACTTACAAACATTCTTAAAATCCATTCCTGCGTCATTTAAAATCCCTTTTACATTTTCCATTACCTGGATGGTTTCAGTCTTTATATCACCGTTCATTAATTCCCCTGAAACCGGGTTTTTGCATACTTGTCCGCTTACAAAAAGCATGTTTGCTTTCAATACTCCATGACTATAGGGGCCAATCGGCTCAGGTGCATTTTTTGATGTGATTATTGTTTTCATATTCAATGAATTACAAAATTTTAATGAATTACGGATCCGTGTTAGACTTTATTACTAAGATATAATAAATAGCTAAAACTGAATGTTTTTTTCTTTGCAAATTTACAATTACTTTTTTTTCTAAATACTTATTTGTATGGTTTGATATTTCCCAACTATCCAGATTCGTAAATTCGTAAAAATTCGTATTCGTAGAATCTACTGATAATCCTGCCAATCTTTTTTCCTGGTAAGTTTTAAATCTTTCAACATAGAAGATTTAACATTAATATCCAATGAGAAGCTTTGGCGAAAACCGAACGGCACCCAAACAAACCGCATTTCCCAGCAATGCAGATCGCGGTAAATATTTATTGAAGTGAGTGTAAGTTTTTTATTTGTAAAATCATATCCTGACGACGCACTTATTTTCCAGCTTTTTGTCAGACTTAAATCACCGCTGAAAGATGCGGATTGTGTTATTGTTTCTTTTGGTAAGCCCGGTTTACTATAACTCAGGTTGTAATAAAAATTAAGATTCCATGGAATATTAAAATCAACATATGCATCCGGATGTTTATAGAAATAAGCTAATTCATCATTATATGCGGCATTATTTGTTTCTGGTTTTTTACTGGGTTCTCCGCTGCGGAGATTAGTGCTTATTGATACTATTGCTGATGTTAATCTGCCTAAACGCTGTTTATTCCATTCAAAACGTTCTATTCGCGTTCCTGCCGAATCCAGTTGGTAAGGGTCAAGCGAAGCATTGGCATTCAAATCAAGTTTTTTAAAAAGTTTAGTGTTTCCGCTTAAATTTATATTCGACCATTTATATTCTTTAACTGCAACATTATATGAAACTGCAATATTGAAATTGTCAATCAGAGATACTTTTTTGTCAATTGATCCAGAGTCACTTTGCTGTTTAATTTTTGCCTCTAAAGTATTACTCAGGCCAAGACCAATTATTCCTGAGCGGCCTGCTGCAGGAGTTCCGTATATGCCATTCTGAAAACGCGAATATTGTTCAGTTTTTCCGGTTGGATCTAGTTGAACGTTTTTATAATAACCATATTGGCTTTCGCTGAAATCAGGGCGGTAGCTGGCGCTTAATGTTGGCGTAGCAACATGCCGTATTTGTTTTAAATGCTTGCCGTGAAAAAAATAATTGCCGTATAAGCGTGTATTTAATCCGGCCGATAAACTAAAATCATTTGCCGTTTTTATGCCGTTAATAGTATCTGTATAAACTTTATTGCTGTCTAAGTTGTAATGTTTTTCTATGGTTTGCCGATAAATTGAACTTCCGGCCGAAATAGTTGGGCTGAATGTAAAATATTTCAAAACATTTAATGAAGTACCAATCGGCACAGAAAGCCTGGCGCCATTTTTCATTTGTTTTACCGTTTTATTCGTAAAAAGTAAAGAGTCATAAGTATTAATTTCATTTCGGGCATTTGCCGAAGCACTTATTCCTATTTTATCATACCATTTGTTTCCTGTACTTGTTTTGCTTTTAAAAGGATAAAGGCGGTTCATTGTCAATGCCAGTTCAGGCAGGCTGATATCAATTTTTTTTGTGATTGTGTTTTGGCTGTGCCTTGCATTTGCCGAAAAGTTAAAAGGTGTGCCAGTCAATACTTTTGAATAAGCTATGTTTGATTGAAAAGTATTAGATAAATAGCTGCCTGTAACATTTCCGTTTAATTTGTTAAACTTACTGCTTCCTGCATTT
>CAISYK010000275.1 GCA_903889605.1 uncultured Bacteroidota bacterium | reverse complement strand
TTCATTATTGTTTAAATAAATCAAGTTTCGGCCTTTGTTCATTCTGATTAATAAAAATTTGTTTGTGCGTTCCTCTTTCCTAAAAAATAAATGGGTGTCTTTGAGTTTATACTGAGCCAGGCCGAATGGCTTCAATATTTTCAGAAAGAAAAGGGTTTATGCTGGAATCCCAAACTCGGAATCAGCCTCAGCTATGGAAAAGTCCTAGTTAAACAATGGATTTCCCTTCGGAACTATTGCTTTTTAGGAGTTAAATTAAAACCAATACCTAAAGGGCTTTCAACCTTAAAAATAATAAGTCTTCCTTTTAAATCTTTTGGTGCACTCTAAATGCTTGCCAACTGTTATTTATTCTTTCCCATAATAATTTGGAATTTTTAAATTTGCATATTACCTTTAACGCTAATTAAATAAGATTTAAAAATCTTTGATATTAAATTCAGCAAAGCAAGGGTTCTGCAAATAATAAAGTATTAGAAAGCTATTGCTGAAAAGAATAACATTGTTAAAATAAAGTGCGGTGTCAGCACTATAATCACTGACAACAGCAAAATGAAAGTTAAAGTACTATCGATAATTGCAGCTTTTGTGCTCACTTCAATTAGTATGCGGGCGCAGTCTGTGTCGACCTTTGCAGGCGGCGGAGTGTTTGGGTTTTCTGATGGAACAGTTTTGTCAGCCAAATTTGCAGGAATTGAACAAATGGCTTATGATAAAAAAGGAAATTTGTTAATTTGCGATGCTGCAAATAATCGGATACGAAAGATAGATGCGGCAGGTAATGTTACCACTTTTGCAGGTTCTGGAACGGCAGGTCTTGTAAATGGAAATGCTGCTGCGGCACAGTTCAACAACCCTTTAGGAATTGCAGTGGATGATAATAATAATGTTTACATTTCCGATAATCTAAATTTTGCTGTTAGAAAAATTGACAATTTAGGGAACGTAACAACCTTCGCTGGTGGTGAACGCGGATTTGAGAATGGAAACAGTTCATCGGCAAAATTTGATTATGTAAATTATATGTGTATTGATAATGCTATGAATCTATATGTAGCTGACCCTGGTAATAACGTAATCAGAAAAATTGACGCACAAGGTAATGTCAGCACTTTTGTCGGCAGTGGAAGAGCTGCATTTACTGACGGGGTTGGAGTTTCAGCAGATCTGTCATTTCCAATTGCAATTACTTATGATAAAATTAATGATGTTTTTTATGTAAGTGACCAAGGGAATTCCGCTGTAAGAAAAGTGCTTCCTGACGGCACTTTGTCAACTTACGCAGGTACTGGAATAATAGGTCACAGAAATGGAGCCGGCTTGACTGCACAATTTTATTTTCCAAAAGGCATAACAACAGATAATGCCGGGAATGTTTATGTTGCGGGAAGATTTGATTATACAGTTCGAAAAATTGACAACCAGGGAAACGTAACCACAGTAGCTGGGAAACCGCATACCACCGGGAATATAAACGGAGAATCTTCTGAAGCAAGATTTGGGAAACCAATTAATGTGATAATGAGTTCAGACGGCAATTTACTGGTAACTGATTGGGTAAATAATGCAATAAGAAAAGTTGAATTACCTTTTACAGCTTCCATAAACAATATCAATAAAAATGAAGTTGGTATGCAGATTTCACCGAACCCATTCAGTACTTCTGCAATAATGAAAATAACCGGAAACAAAGGAACAGCTCCTTTAAGTTTTATTATGTATGATTTGACAGGAAAAGATGTTAAAGCAAAAAGCACTG
>CAISYK010000274.1 GCA_903889605.1 uncultured Bacteroidota bacterium | reverse complement strand
TCCTGCCAAAGTTTTTCGTTTTTTAGTTTTTCTAGTTTTTCAAATGCTGTAATATGTGCAGGAATTTTTGGTGCTTCTACAACAACTACAGCAGGTTTTATTTTTCTGAAATATCTTAATAAATAAATAATTATTAATACTACAAGTAATGATGCCAAAGTTCCATAAACTACATACATGTTGTCTTTTATCCAATCAAGCCAGGTATAATTTTCATCGTAAGGCGGCTTAATATCTTTAATGGCAAGCGTTGTATCAACAGCAACAGTGCCTACTGACAATAATAAAGGTTCTGTAAAAAAACCATTAGTATCATCATTAATCATAAATTTAAACGGCGGTATTGCCCAATAACCTGAATCAAAAGAAGTAATGTAAAGTGTTTTTGTTTGTATAAATTGGAAAGGATTAGTTTTATCGGGAATAACTGTGTCAATTTTTGATTGAGCTACAATCTCTACTTCTTTTCTTATAGAATCGGTAATTTCAGGCCATTGAATTTTTATTTGTTTGCCATTATCAACCCTATATTGGATGCTTAACTGCAACTTAACCTGCTGCCCTATCCTAATGCTGTTGCTATCTAATTTTGCAGAAGCTTTTATTTCCTGCGCATTCGCGGAAAACGAGAACAAGAATAACAATACAATGCTTATTGCAGATAAAAAGTCAACTGTATGTTCTTTTCTTATTCTCATTTTATTTTCACGCAAACGCTCGGAGGCGCAATGTTTGTATATATTAATACTTCTTTTTTTCATCTGCTTACCCAGATTCGTAAATTCATACTGGGCTCGTTTTTGTAACCTTATCTTCTTTTAAACAAATTCATCAAGGGTTTAATATATGATTCCGCCGTATTTATATCAGCTGAATCAACCCCGCTTTTATTGAATATTTCTTTTAATGATGCTTCATGTTTTTTTGCTTCCGCATAAAAATGAACGCGGACTTTTTTATCAGAAGTGTCAATCCATTTTAATGTTCCGGTTTCGGCATCCATGAATTTCACCAAACCTACATTCGGCAATTCCTGCTCACGTTTATCATAAATACGAAGAGCAACAAGATCATGTTTTTTATTTGCTATTTTTATGGCATCAATAAAATTAATATCTGTCATAAAATCAGAGATTACAAAGGCTATACTCCGTTTTTTTATCACATTAGTCAAATATCTTAATGCTTGTTTTATATCTGTTTTTTTATGTTCTGGCTTAAATTCAATTAAGTCACGAATTATCCTCAAAATATGAGACTTACCCTTTTTAGGCGGAATAAATTTCTCTATTTTATCGGTAAAGAAAATTACACCAATTTTATCATTATTTTGAATTGCAGAGAAAGCAAGCACTGCGCATAATTCGGTAATTAATTCTTGTTTTAATTGTTTTTGTGTTCCAAATTCACCCGATGCACTTACATCCACCAACAGCATAACGGTCATCTCGCGTTCTTCCTCAAACACTTTTACATATGTATTATTGAAACGTGCTGTCACATTCCAGTCTATCGCACGAATATCATCCCCTGCCTGGTATTCACGAACCTCACTAAAAGTCATACCTCTTCCTTTAAAAGCAGTATGGTATTCTCCTGAAAATAACTGGTTGGAGAGCCCACGCGTTTTAATTTCAACTTTTCTGACTTTTTTTAATAATTCACTTGTTTCCATAAATGAAGCCCTTCCCGTCCTCCCAAGAGGTGAGCAGACTAGACTTTAAATGCTGTTAGTATATTTTCTGAAAAATTTCAATTTATTTCTTATTTTGTTACGCAATAACTGCCGCATCTCTTTTTGAGAGAGAATGAAGGCGTTAGTCACCGTTTAAGGCACTTCCACAGTATTTAAAATTTCATTGATAATCATTTCGGAGGTAATATTTTCAGCTTCTGCTTCGTAAGTTAAGCCAATACGGTGACGTAACACATCTGTACAAACAGCACGAACATCCTCAGGAATAACATACCCCCTGCGTTTAATAAATGCATAGGCTTTGGATGCTATCGCCAAATTTATACTTGCACGAGGTGAACCGCCGTAATTTATCAAACCTGCGAATTTGTTTAATTTATATTCAGCAGGATAACGACTTGCAAAAACTATATCAATAATATATTTTTCAATCTTTTCATCCATATAAACATCTTTCACTACCCTACGAGCTTTCAATATATCTTCCTGATTTAAAATTGCATTAGCAGTTGGATACTCACTTGCCAAATTTTGACGAATAATTTTGCGTTCGTCTTCTTTACTCGGATATCCAACAACTACTTTCAACATAAAACGGTCAACCTGAGCTTCTGGTAATGGATATGTTCCTTCCTGCTCAATAGGATTTTGAGTCGCAAGCACTAAAAATGGGTTCGGCAATATAAATGTTTGGTCACCGATAGTGACTTGTTTTTCCTGCATCGCCTCTAACAAAGCACTTTGCACTTTAGCCGGAGCACGGTTAATCTCATCAGCCAAAACAAAATTTGCAAAAATTGGCCCTTGTTTTACGCTGAATTCTTCTCTCTTTTGGTTGTATATCATAGTACCAATCAAATCGGCCGGCAATAAATCAGGGGTAAACTGAATGCGGCTAAACTTACCATGAATAGTGGAGGCTAATGATTTTATAGCTAAAGTTTTTGCCAAACCTGGAACGCCTTCCAAAAGAATATGTCCGTTTGACAACAAGCCGATTAACAGACGCTCAACCATGTATTTTTGACCTACAATTACTTTGTCCATTTCCATGGTTAGCAAGTCAACAAAGGCACTTTCCTGCTGAATGCGCTCATTTAATTCTTTTATGTCAGTCATTGGTTTATATAAATTTATTGAAACTGATTAAATATTATTACAGGACAAAAATAAATAAAAGTCCTTTTTTACGGATGCTTTTTGCTGTTAAAAATTGTTAAACAAAATTAGATTGTTTTGCCTGCAAAAATGGATATAATAACGCATAAAACCATGAATAAAACTGCATTAAATATTGCTGATCTTTTTACAATTTAAATAGGCTTATTATTTATACGTATCAACAATATTATTTTCTGCAGGTTTTACCTGTTTAATTGGGTTTCAGCATGCTTGCTCCTCAGCAATTGCCCACCTCTTATCAACTAAAATTATTTTATCGTTATGGTAAAAAATCAAAAACAGGAAAACCCTATTAACAAAAATTAACAATTTAAATAATTACTAAATTTTCTAAAAACAAGAAATTTGCAGAAATAAATTTTAAAACTATGAAAATAATATTTTTTGCAATTTTATCACTATGCGCTTCAGCAAGCTCTTTCAGCACAGTTTCGTCGGATACTAATAAGTTGGATTCCAATGGAAAAAAAATCGGTTTATGGCTTGAAAAACTTGGCAAAACAGACTTTTATGGAACCTATATTGATGAAAAAAAAGAAGGTATTTGGGTAGGGTATCATCCCAGCGGAATAATATCCAGCATCACTGAATTTAAAAACGGGAAACGTAATGGACTCAGTATTGTTATTGATCAAAATGGACATTATTCAAATAAGGATAATTACAAAAATGATACTATTGACGGT
>CAISYK010000273.1 GCA_903889605.1 uncultured Bacteroidota bacterium | reverse complement strand
GGTTTTATTTGCTTCCAATATCTAATACTTGTCCCCTGCGTGCTTTTTCCAATGGCTGAAACACTATCTGCAAAATTGCTTAGGTGTTTGCTCCCGGCTAAATCATTTATTGTAATTGGCGCACTAGAGAAACGTTTCGGTGTGTGTGCCAGTACTAATATTGAAATATTAAACTGCTTTTTTAGCTCATTCAGCCTTCTCATTACTTCCAGTGCTACCTGCGTGTCTTGCGAGCTTTGGGTACTTAGAAAAGTAAGATTATCTATGACCAATATATTTGCTCTTGTTTTTTCAATGTCATACTTGAAACGTTCAAATAGTAAATCAACAAATACAGCCGTGGGATTCATATTTATAAGTTCAGCAAAATCAATGGTATCAATAAAGAAGCTATCGCTAAAATCATAATCCAGACCATTATCATTAGTATATCTCTTTTTAAACTGCCGGTCTGATAATTCAAAATCATAGTATAGGGCGGTTAATGGAGCGTTTTCATTTTCTAAAAACAAAAAATTTGCACCTTTAGTCAGTGCATCAATAGATGCAACAGCTATTATACTTTTTCCGATTCCGGTATCGGCAAACAATATATGAAGCTCATTAGTCTGCCATATATATCCGAGTAGTTGGTTGATTTTTGGTTGATTTTTAGCGTCTTCCATTCGTTGCCTAGAGTTTCTTATTTGTGTTAGTTCTTTAAAACTATTTTTATTAATTTTGTCCATACCAATTAAGATTGTTTTTTTCGGGGTGGGGTTAGAGCATCACCCCGTTTTTTTTAATACAAATCACTCCATTTGTTTTTTGTTTGTAATTCGTGCCACGCTCTGTAGGCTTCTTTATCCCAATATTTTTCCGGAATACCACCCATTGCGCTTTCCCTTTCATCCTTTGCTCCTTTAGCGTACCATTTTAAAGATTGCTCTTGCTCCAATTTTTTATTGCCATCAATCAAAGTGTTTATGGCTCTGTCGGAAACTTTCACATAATCCACTAGAGCAAAATAAGCAGTTTCGTTTTCTTTTCTTTTTGCGAATGGAATAGCCTGATTGCCTTTCATTGTAGCAATTTTAACCTGCATTTTATCTAATGATTGCGTTGCACGTTTAAGGCGATTGCTATATTCGTCCAGTTGATGAAAAGAATCCATTCTATTTCCCTCCTTCCTGAATCCAAGCTAAAAGAGCCTTGCGGGAGAAAAACAATTTCCGAGAACCAGGTCTTTTTATGAAAGGAATTTTCCGATTATAAACCAAGCCATAAATTGTTTGTTTTGCAAGGTTGGTCAACGTTGTTGCACCCTCAATCGGAATAAGGTCTTGTTGTTCAGGTTGGGATTGTTGTTGTTCGCTTAAAACTTTACGAACTGAAGATTGAACTATCTCTGATAATTCGGTTTTTGTAGTAATGATTATTTCTGACATACCGTTTGGGATTAAATTAAAAACGGTGCAAGAAAAGGAAAGATAAGTTTATGAAGTTTACTTCATAAACTCCATAAATAACTTCATAAGATGGACTTATTTTTATTTACTAAAATTAGCTTTTTCGCTAATAAATGCGGTTTCTTTAAACAATGAGAAATTATTTAGTAGCAATACTACGTACCCATCTGTTCTGTTTTTCGATTTATTTTGTTTGTAAAAATTGTAAATAATTTTTCTGATTTGAGTCTGACTGGTGTTGGGAGTATCAAATTTAATGACTTCTTTTGAGGGATTAAAATCAACAAAATTTGCATGAAGAAAGTCTTTTATTTGCCCTTCCAATAATATCGGACTTTGATCCTTTTGCTTTTCTGAAAAGGCATCCATAAAGTATTTTTCAATTTCAGCTTTTGACAATTTCCCTTTTATTCTGATGTCAGGGAGGGAATCATTGTTTTTAATTTCCCTACTAACAATACTTGTTTCTTTCAACGCCCTTTCAAATAACAAGTTCATATTAAACCACAATGTTAGCCCAAACAAAGCATCACTTTGGTAACGCAATAGATCAGCAATTGCTTCACTATTTATTTTCTCATACCGAATAATATATTGTACATATTCTCCATTCAAACGAATACGTGTATTTATTTCTTCGTAACAAGTTAAAATATAATTATCTCGTGTTTCATTATTAGCAAAATTTAAAAAATTTTGCTCTGCTTCATTCTCAAAATTTTCAATTATGTATTTGAGGTTAAGCAGATATTCATAATAATAGAAATCATTTTGAAAATCAATCTTATTATCGCCGTATAAAAAATTATCGCCCCAAATTTTTTTTAAAATATTCCAATTTTTATTTGTTACCATTTTTTACCTCCAATCAACTTTTAATAATCCTTGTTTAACTAATTCCTGATTCATATTTACATACATCATTGTTGTCTTAATATCAGAGTGTTGCATTAAATACATCAATTGAGGTAAAGGAATTTTAGATGCCATATATGTTCCAAAACTATGACGGGCTGTATGAAATGTTATTTTAATAGGAATTTTCGCTTCTATTGCAATTACTTTCAAATGACTATTAATAAATGGCTCTGTTAGTTTTGGAAAAACAAATTCATTTTTTTTGTTGTAATATTTTTTTAAAATTATTTCTGGTAAGGATAATTTTGTTTTTGTCCTTTTGAATAAGCTATACAAAGGGATTTCGGCTCTTTTGTTTACTTTAATCGTTACAAACTCTAATTCATATCCCTCTTTTCCTTTTTTCACATATTCAGTTTTTAAATTGGTAGTATCTGAAATGCGCAATCCTGTATAGCACGAAAATAAAAACATATCCCTTACTGTTGATACTTTTTCAGGAAATTTACTCAAGTCAAGTTTTTCCAGAACTTGCATTTCGTCTAAGGTTAATATATCTCTTTTCTTTTGTTCTGTTTTTACTTTTATGTCTTTGCAAGGGTTGGGGAGGTCGTAATAACCTTTTTTAATTGCTATTTCAATATACTTTCTTAGGGTTTTGTGTTGTTTATGAACCGTATTTATAGCAAGTTTTTCTTTCCTCAGGTGATTTAGAAAATTATCCACAAACGAATAATTCATTTGCTCAAACTTGATGTCTGCCGTTTTTGTGAACTCTAATAACTTATTGACTGTATTTGTATGGCTAACTTTAGTTTTCGCTCCTAAAGTTTGATTGCTTTTGATTTCCTCTCTTACAAATTCTATAAATGAACCATTAAAGAAAATCTTATTTTTGCTTTCTAAAATATTGATTGAAAAAGATTTCCCCTTTACTGTATGTTCTACTTGTGTTTTCTCGTATTTAGTTATTAGATCACTGATTTGAAAGTTAAGCAGCTCATAGTCAGAGTGTTTTTTGTTTATTTCCAATCTTTTTTCATCCCATTGGTCTGGAGTGACATAAATACCTGTTGAAATAAACCTTCTTTGTCTATTTTGGTACATACGAATCTCTATTGAAGCCTTACCGTGCTTATTGAGATTGTCTTTCCTGTTGAAGACAGGAGTGAAATTTGCTTTCATATTTGTGATACCAACTTGGGACTTGGTATCCTGTTGGTATCACAAATATAGAAAAAGTATCACAAACTACCAAAACTTAAAATAAGTCAAAATCGACAAAAGCCCCTAATTCAGGGGCTTTTGTTTGCTTTTTGTTGTTTTGAGTTTTCTTCTCTGTTGTCCGACTAGGTCTCGAACCTAGACTCTTCTGTACCAAAAACAGACGTGTTGCCAATTACACCATCGGACAATAATCAACCAATAAAATGATTGGGGATGCAAAAGTAATAAATATATTTTTACTCGCAATAGAAATCTTATATTTTTTTAACGATTACCTATCAATAAATTTTCTAATTTCGCAGGCATTCTAAAAAATGTATAACAAGTCTGAAAACGAAACTTCTAAAAGAAATATATGAATAATACTTCTAATTATCAGCGCTATAACAACATCATCGGGTGGTTTGTTTTTTTAATTGCGGCATTTGTTTTCTTAAGTACCATGGAGGCTACAGCTTCATTTTGGGATTGCGGTGAATATATTGCGTGTGCATATAAATTAGAAGTAGGGCATCCTCCCGGAGCTCCTTTATTTTTATTGATCGGCCGTTTATTTAGTTTGTTTTCCTTTGGAGATACCGCTAAAGTCGGAATTATGGTTAACGCCGTATCTGCTTTGTGCAGCGCCTTTACTATTTTATTTTTATTCTGGTCTATTACAGCTTTGGCCCGTAAGATTATGGAAAAAAGCGGGGAATTAACTACCGGAAGAATGTATGCAGTTTTTGGTGCTGGTGCAGTTGGTGCATTAGCATATACGTTTACTGATTCATTTTGGTTTTCCGCTGTTGAGGGTGAAGTATATGCAATGTCGAGTTTCTTTACCGCAATTACATTCTGGGCTATTACACGGTGGGACCGTGAAGCTGATGAACCTCATGCCGACAGATGGATTATTTTGATTGCATACTTAATTGGACTTGCCGTTGGAGTCCACCTACTAAATTTATTGGTTATTCCGGCAGTTGTATTTACTTATTATTTTAGAAAAAATCCGGAAATAACAAATAAAGGTTTGATATTGGCAGGTGTTCTGTCTATAGTTATTTTAGGAGGTATCCAGGGAGGCATCATTCCAATGATTGTGAAACTGGCCGCTAAAATAGAAATATTTGCTGTAAATACCATGGGGTTGCCGTTCAACAGCGGAACTATTATTTATGCAGTTTTACTTATCGGAGGCATTATTTTTGGATTACGCTACACCGCTCAAAAAGTAAAACCAATTTTAAACACAGTAATACTTTGTTTTACAGTACTTTTAATTGGTTATTCTTCATTTTTAATATTGGTTATCCGCTCAAAGGCTAATACGCCGATGGATGAAAATAACCCCGAAAATGCAGTTAATTTATTGTCTTATCTTAATCGTGAACAATACGGAACATGGCCTATTGTGTATGGTCAGTATTTTTCGGCCCCTCTTGATTCCAAAAAACCTTATGATGACGGAAATCCTGTTTTTACCCAGGATTTTAAAACCGGAAAGTATATAATTACAGATGACCGCAAGAGCTCCATTCCTAATTATGACAGCCGTTTCTGCACTCTTTTCCCTCGTATGTGGAGCAGCCAGTCCAACCACGTTACAGGGTATAAAAACTGGACTAACCCCAGAAATTACAAACATATAAGTACCACAGATCCTCAAACGGGAGAGCCTACAACAGCTGATAAACCTACATTTGGACAAAATCTGAGCTTTTTCTTCAACTATCAGATGGGGCAGATGTATATGCGTTATTTTTTATGGAACTTCGTTGGCCGGCAAAATGATATCCAGGGTCATGGAAATAATTCTGACGGCAATTGGATCAGCGGTATTCCATTTATCGATGAAGCTCGATTAGGCTCGCAGGTTGGTTTACCAGATGGTGCGGATAATAACAAGGCCAGAAATGTATTTTACGGCCTTCCGCTGATTTTAGGATTATTAGGCTTGTATTACCAAAGCAAAAAAGACGGTAAAAATGCCTTTGTTGTTGGATTATTGTTTTTCTTTACGGGAATTGCAATTGTAATTTATCTGAATCAAAAACCATTTGAACCCCGCGAAAGGGATTATGCGTATGCCGGTTCCTGTTATGCTTTTGCTTTTTGGATTGGATTAGGCGTATTAGCAATTTATGATTTTCTGGAAAAGTATATCAATAAAACTACCAGTGCTTTTGCTGCTACAGCTGTTTGTCTATTGGCTGTGCCGACAATAATGGCAAAAGAAGGCTGGGATGATCACGACCGCTCTAAACGTACAATTGCACGTGATTTTGCTGCTGATTATTTAAACTCCTGCGCTCCCAACGCCATATTGTTTACCAATGGTGATAATGATACATTCCCTCTTTGGTATGTGCAGGAAGTGGAAGGTATACGTACCGATGTGCGAGTTATTTGTTTAGAGCTTTTAAATACTGATTGGTATATAGATCAAATGGTTCATAAAGCTTATGATTCCGACCCGGTTCCTTTTACATTGCGCAGAGATCAATACCGCCAGGGTACACGCGACGTGGTTCTTTTTCATGATTACCACGAAACTAAAGTCCAAGGGCACATACCTGTAAAAGACCTAATGGATTTTGTTAAACTGGACGACAGAGATCATACCGTTCAGGTGGCAAGAGAAACTTATTATAATTATTTCCCGACCAAGAATATGCGTATCCCGGTTGACAGCGCTACGGTTGTTAATAATGGTACTGTTCCAAAAGGGCTTGAATACAGAGTTGTTAAAAATATTGACTGGACTATGTCTGGAAATTACGTTCAGAAAAATGATTTAATGGTTATTGACTTACTGGCTAATAATAATTGGAAACGCCCTATTTATTTTGCCGCTACAGCACCTGCCAGCTCATACTTAAATCTTGGACCATATTTACAATTAGAAGGTTTGGCTTACCGTCTAGTGCCGATCAAGAAGAATGAGAAAGAAGCGCAGGAAACACGCATTGCCGGCGACATCATGTACGATAAAGTAATGAAGTTTGCATGGGGTGGAATGGATAAGCATGGTGTGTATTTAGATGATGTATTCATCCGCTCATGCGCATTGAATATCCGTCAGCGTTTTGGAGCATTGGCAAACGCCCTAATTGATGAGAACAAAAAGGATAAAGCCATTAAAGTGCTTGACAAAGTTATTGAAGTTACCCCTCAGGAAAATGTTCCTTATGATGCAACTATGTATACAATTGTAATGGGGTATTACCAGGCAGGAGCAATGGATAAAGCAAATGCAGTAGCTAAAAAATTATTTAGTAATTTCGAAAGCAATATCAAATATTATTATTCCTTAGACAGAAAAGATATCGGAGCGTACGGCGGTGATATCGAACAGGCGCAGGATATTTGTGAGCGTTTGATTTATTTTAGTGATAATTTCAAACAAAAAGATCTTTCAAAAGAGTTCGAGACACGCTACAAGGCTTTACTTCAAACTTATGGATTAAGCCCTAAAATGGAGGAGCGCCAGAAGTAATAGTAAAGGTGGGTTCTAAAAATTGATTTTTCTTAGTTTGATTCGAAAAAATCGTAGAACCCGTCAAACGATTTTCTAAAAATCATAAGGAAAAGTATATTATTTGTTTTGAAAACACATGTAAAAATTCATTTTTTATATCTATC
>CAISYK010000272.1 GCA_903889605.1 uncultured Bacteroidota bacterium | reverse complement strand
ATTGTCAGCGGAGATTTTTATTGGGCGGCAAAATTAAGCAATAACCATTTTGCTTTAGTAACAGCCGACAGCACTGGTCACGGGGTACCTGGAGCTATTATGAGTATTTTAAATATTGCATGTTTAAAAGAAGCAGTTAAACAAGAAATAACCAGCCCTGAATTATTATTAAACGAGACAAGAAAATTAATAATAGAAAACTTAAAGAACGACGGCAGTGCTGAAGGCGGTAAAGATGGTATGGATGGGAGCTTGTTGTGTTTTGATTTTAAAAATAATATATTGTATTGTGCGGCGGCCAACAACCCAATTATTATTATTAGAGGAAATGAATTAATTGAAATAAAAGCTGACCGTATGCCTATCGGCAAGCATGATAAGGATAGAACATCATTTACTCTGCATACAATACAATTACAAAAAGGAGATGTAATTTATACATTAACAGATGGTTATGCCGATCAATTCGGCGGGACCAGTGAAAAGAAATTTAAATACAAACAACTGCAGGAGCTGTTGTTATCGATCAGCAATGAGGAAATGTCAGTTCAAAAACTAAAACTAAATTATGCCTTTGACATTTGGAAAGGTGATTTAGAACAGGTTGATGATGTTTGTGTAATCGGAGTTAGAATCTAATTGTAATTTCGATTTATGAAAAAACTTTTCCTTCTTAATTTTTTATTTTTTATTCTGCATTCATATTGCCTTTCGCAGAAAGAAAAAACCAGCAATGAGCCAAACCATACGATTGATTCCCTAATAAATGTTCTTAATGCCGCAAATCAAGATACCACTAAATTAAAAACCCTCAATAATCTTTTCTTACAATATGAATTTGAGGATGATGAAAAAGCGGATGAGTATCTGAATAAAGCTTTGAGTCTTGCTCAAAAAATTGATTACAAAAAAGGGCTTGCAGCAGCATACAGCTATCGTGGTTTTTTTTTCACAGATAAAGGAAATTATCCGGACGCTTTAAAAAATCATTTTGCTTCGCTGAAGTTATATGAAGTAATGGGCGAAAAAAAAGGTGTCGCCAGTTCTTACAATAATATCGGCAGCGTTTATTACTATCAATGCAATTACCCTGAAGCATTGAAAAATTATTTTAAAGGTTTGAGCATATACAAATCAATAGACAATAAAAAAGGCATTGTCGCTTCATACAATAATATCGGTAATGTTTTTTCCAGCCAAGGCAATTATCCGGAAGCGTTAAAAAATCTGTTTGCTTCCTTGAAAATAAAAGAAACTATGGGCGACAAAAGAGGTATCGCTTCTTCATACAACAATATCGGAATTATATATTACAATCAAGGAAATTATCAGGAAGCATTAAAGAATCATCGAGCATCTTTGAAAATAAAAGAAGAAATAGGTGACAAAAACGGCATTGCTGATTCTTACAAGAATATCGGCAACATTTATTACAAACAGGGAAATAATCCAGAAGCTTTAAAAAACCACTTGGCTTCGCTGCACATAAGTGAATCTTTAGGTAACAAAAATGGCATTGCGGCTTCTTTAAGTAATGCAGGTAATGTTTATTCCGACCAAGGCAATAATCAAGAAGCATTGAAAAATTATTTGGCTTCTTTGAAAATAAGGGAAGAAATAGGCGACAAAGCAGGCGTTGCAAATTCCTGCATCAATATCGGAGATGAATTCAGGGAGCAAAAAAAATACAAAGAAGCATATGAATATCTTCTTAAAGCAAAAGAATCAGCAAAAGAAATCGGACATAAAGAATATTTGAGAGATACTTACAAAAGTTTAACATTGCTGGATAGTGCAAGAGGCAATTTTAAAGGAGCTTATGAAAATCATAAACTTTTTTCGCTTTTATGCGACAGCTTGGATAATGAGGAAACACGTAAAAAAACAATACAAACTCAAATGACCTATGATTTTGAGAAAAAGGAAGCGGTCACCAATGCAGAACATAAAAAAGAGTTAGAAAAACAACAAGCATTGGCAGAGGAAAAAAGCCATAAGCAAAGAATTGTTATCTCGTTTGTTGTTTTTGGTTTATTGTTAGTGCTTGTCTTCGCAGTGCTAATTTTTCGATCATTACGAATTACTAAAAAACAAAAACAAATCATCGAAGTCCAAAAAGAAAAAGTTGAAGTCCAAAATGAAGAAATAACAAAACAAAAACATTTGGTAGAAGAAAAGAACCATGAAATAACAAGTTCCATTTCTTATGCAAAACGCATCCAACGTTCTTTCCTCACAGCCCCAAGCCTTATTAAGCGCCACCTTCCGGATCATTTCATTTTGTTCAAACCAAGAGATGTTGTATCAGGAGATTTTTACTGGATGCACCAGCAAGGTGATTATTCTTATTTCTGTGTTGCTGATTGCACAGGGCACGGCATCCCAGGTGCATTTATGAGTCTTATTGGTATGGGAGTTTTAAATGAAATCGTATTTTCAAAAAACATACTTGATACAAATGAAATCCTCAACGAACTTAGACGTATTGTTATTCTTGCAGTAAACCCTGAAGATGCAACAGTGGAAGGAAAAGACGGAATGGACCTTGTATATTTCAGGTTTCATATTCCAACAAAAGAACTGCAGTATTCGGCTGCAAATAATTCATTTTATATTTGCAGAAAAGGTGAATTAATAGAATACAAACCGGATAAGATGCCGGTTGGAAGCTTTGGTGAATATGAAAGACCTTTCACACAGCATACCATTCAATTAGAAGATGGTGACATCATTTACGGCATCACTGACGGTTATGCCGACCAGTTTGGCGGTCCGAAAGGAAAGAAATTCAAATACAAACAATTTGAAGAGTTACTATTATCAATAAGTCAGGAGCCGATGGAAATTCAAAAACAAAAACTGGATGATGCAATTGAAAATTGGAAAGGTGAATTAGAACAAGTTGATGATGTTACAGTTATTGGAATTAGAATTTAATAGTAATTTTGGGTTTATGAAAAAACTTTTCTTTTATATCATTCTTAATTCTGCATTAGTAATTCTTAATCCATTTTGTTTTGCTCAAAATGCTGAAATTGATTCCATTCTTACCCTATTAAAAACGGATAAAGCAGATACTTCCAAACTAATTCATTTAAATGCGCTTGCATGGACTTATGATGGAATCGGTGCTATAGGGAAAGCCATGCTTTATGCAGATTCTGCCAGACAACTGAGTATTGACTTAATAAAAACCCGATCAAATCCAACAATTAAAAGAACCGCTCAAAAAAATGAAGCATATGCGTACAGAAATACCGGGCTAATATTCTCTGGTCAAGGTAAATTTCCTGAAGCTCTGAAAAGTTTCCTTATTTCTTTAAAAATTTATGAAGCCTTATCTGACAAGGTTGGCATTGCTAATGCATACCTTGATATTGGGAATGTTTATGACGCTCAGGGTAATTATTCCAATGCTTTAACAAATTACCATGCTTGTTTGAAAATAATGGAAGAAATTGGCAGAAAGGCAGGCGTGGCATCTACTCTTTGTAATATTGGGAATGTTTATGCAGAGCAAGGGAAATACTCCGAAGCATTAAAGAATTATTTTGCTTCTTTGAAAATAAAAGAGGAAATGGGCGATAAAGCAAGCGAAGCCAACCCCTATAATAATATAGGTAATGTTTATTGGTATCAAGGTAAATATGATACAGCGTTAAAATATTTCTTAATTTCTTTGAAGATAAGAGAATCCATAGGAGAAAAATCAGGCATTGCTTCTTCTTATCTTAATATTGGGAACGCTTTTGCTAAAACATATAAAAATAAAGAAGCAGAATATTATCTGGATAAGTCAGAAAAATTATCCAAAGAATTAGGGTACAAGGAAAATTTGAGAAATACTTATTATTCTTTAGCAATTTTAGATAGTGCAATGGAAAATTACAAAGCTGCTTATAAAAACTTTAAACTCTATTTCCTTTATAATGACAGCTTGAACAATGAGGAAACAAAGAGAAAAACGGTACAACTTCAAATGACATATGATTTTGATAAAAAAGAAGCAGTTACAACCGCGGAACATAAAAAAGAATTAGAAAGTCAGCAAGAACTTTCTGAAGAAAAAAGTATGAAGCAAAAAGTTATCTTGATCCTCGTATCTATTTTTTTGGCTATAGTATTGGTCTTTACAGGTTTTGTTTCCCGATCCTTAAGAACTACACGCAAACAAAAAAACATTATTGAACTGCAAAAAAAGGAGGTAGAACAACAAAAACACCTGGTAGAAGAAAAACAAAAAGACATTATTGACAGTATCACCTATGCCAAAAGATTACAGCTGGCTATTTTACCTTCGAATGAAGAATTAAAAAAATACCTGCCTGAAAACTTTATACTTTATAAACCAAAAGATATTGTTGCCGGAGATTTTTATTGGCTGCATGTATCCACTAGTCAACAGGGTAACGGAAATGTTGTGTACGTTGCCGCAGCGGATAGTACCGGCCATGGTGTTCCAGGCGCAATAGTAAGTGTAGTCTGCAGTAACGCACTCAACAGATCTGTAAACGAATTTAATTTAATTGATACTGGAAAAATA
Organism: uncultured Bacteroidota bacterium; assembly: GCA_903889605.1. GTDB lineage: Bacteria > Bacteroidota > Bacteroidia > 2-12-FULL-35-15 > 2-12-FULL-35-15 > 2-12-FULL-35-15. Next base: position 2,073 of record CAISYK010000272.1, on the reverse strand, counting down.
TTAGATAAAACCAGGGAATTAGTTTTAGAAACATTTGCTAAAAGTGGTGAAGAAATAAAAGACGGAATGGATATTTCCATACTTGCAATCGACAAAGCAACAAAACAAATAAGTTGGAGTGGAGCAAACAATCATTTGTGGTATTTTCAAAATAGTAATTTTGTAGAAATTAAACCTGACAAACAAGCCATCGGTAAAACAGAAAACCCTTTACCATTTACAACTCATTTGATTGAATTTAAAATTGGAGATGTTTTTTATCTAATCACAGATGGTTATGCCGACCAGTTTGGCGGTCCCAAAGGGAAGAAATTCAAATATAAACAATTTGAAGAGTTATTATTATCAATAAGTCAGGAGCCGATGGAAATTCAAAAACAAAAACTGGATGATGCAATTGAAAATTGGAAAGGTGATTTAGAACAAGTGGATGATGTAACAGTTATTGGAATTAGAATTTAATTGTAAATTTATTTTCGGCAGAAAACTCCTTTTCAAATTTTTTAATAATAATACTGCAGAACCTCTGAAAGCCTCTATGGGAAACTGATTTCCATGAGTACGCTCCACTAATTTTATTCTTCTTATTATATTTATAACAGCAGCCTAATTGTATAGTTTATTCTTGACCAAAGAATTAGGCAATACTTTTTGCTCATGTTTGTTCGTTATCCGCATATATCAAATCATATATTAACAATTAAAATAAATAAAACATGAAAACGAAAAAATTGATGTTTATTGGCATAATCACTTGCTCTGCAAGCATTATGTATGTTGGTTGTAAGAAAGATGCGATTACAACTGCAGCACCACCAGCGGCAACTCCTGTTTCTAATGCGCCGGCAGATAAGGCCAACAGAGTGGTTACGCAAAACTCTTCGATTGAAAGTGCTTTCGCGGATGCCTTCAGGCAAGTTGATATGGCATCAAAACAAAATGGCTTCCGCAGCCCTAACTCATGCTGCATTGTATCATTCACACCCACTGATGCTTCCACTTACCCAAAAGACGCAGTGATTGATTATGGGACATCATGTACAGGAAGCGATGGAGTAATCAGGAGCGGCAAAATACTGGCCCATCTCACAAACCCCTATATTGATTCTGCATCCATTACAACTATTGCATTTGATAACTTTTATGTTAACAATCGTCATATTACCGGCACTGAAATAATCACTAATGCCGGAAAAAACTCAGCTAATCATCATGTATTTAATGTTCAGATTCAGAATGGAAATCTTTACAGTGCCGATGGAGTAACAGCATATAACTCTATTCAGCAAAGAGAGTGGATTGCCGGTGACAACACCCTGCTTGACCCTTTAGATGATATTTACATGATTAGCGGAACAGGAAACGGAACCACAACTAACGGAGAAAATTACACATTGGTAATAACAACTCCTTTGCGTGCGGCAGTTGATTGCGCCTGGGTTGAAAGCGGTGTTCTGGAATATACAGTACCAAGCCTTCCGCTTGTTACTGTGGATTATGGCTCTGGTGCCTGCGACAATCAGGCGACGGCTCTTTGCGGCGGCTATACTACAAATATTGTAATGCCTTAAAATAATTTTTTTTAACAGGGAGAGGCAAACATCTCCCTGTTAAAAAAATTGAAAAAATGAACTATTTACCTACTTTCCAATGCAATCAAGAGCCTGGCTTATATCATAAATAATATCTTCGAAATTTTCAACGCCGATTGAAAGTCTAATCATTTTTTCTGTTATTGAAAGTTCCCTTCTCAGATCTATATCAACATCCGAATGGGTCATTGTTGCTGGGTGTTCAGCTAGACTTTCTGTACTGCCTAAACTAACTGCAAGTTTAATAAGTTTCAAGCCATTCAGGAATTGGAAAGCTTCTTTTTCAGTACCCTTAACATCGAATGAAATCATACCGCCGTTTGTTAAACACTGACGATTTCTTATTTTGAATTGTTCTCCGTCCTTCTCAGTTAGGTTACCAAGAAAATAAACTTTTTCTATTGATGTATGATTATTTAAAAATCCAGCTACTTTATCAGCATTAAAAGCCTGAACATCCATTCTTACCTTCAAAGTTTCT
>CAISYK010000271.1 GCA_903889605.1 uncultured Bacteroidota bacterium | reverse complement strand
ATAAACGCTCTAAAAAGGGTAGAAGGAATAATATCTGCTGATAATACTGAAGTTGCAAAACCCTTAACAGGACTGAATAATGACGTCTCTCTGCCGAATATAAACTCAGATAAAATAATAAGCAGTCAGAATTTAAAAAAGCTGGAATTTAAGGCTTTGAACTTTCAAGGAAAATGGAATACACTTTTTGGTTTTCCATCAATTAATTTTCATTGTGTGATACATGGAATGTCAGGCGAAGGGAAATCAACTTTTGCCATACAATTTGCCAAATACCTTGCCGATAGCTTCGGAAGAGTTATTTATATCAGTGGTGAGGAAGGTTTTTCAAAAACATTCAAGGACAAATTTTCAAACAACAATGCTGAATCGAAGTTTTTGGATGTAGCAGATCTACGGACTTTTGATGATCTTAATCGAGAAGTACCATCTGAATCCTACAACTTTATTTTTATTGATAGCCTCGACAACATGAAAATTGATGCGGATAAGATGAAGAAAATCCGGGTACGGTATAAAAATTCTGCACTCATTACTATTTCTCAATCAACAAAGGATGGCAAGATGCGAGGTTCTTATGAGATAGTCCACGACTGCGATATAGCGGTTAAAGTGGAAATGGGCGTTGCTTCAACTACAAAAAATCGTTTTATGGAAAAAGGTATGACCTTTAATGTATTTGAAGATAAAAATTCAGGAAATACGTCAACAAAAAAAGCACTCCAATTGAGGGGAAATGATTGCTTAGATTCAATAATGTAATTTTTAAATTCAAAGTATATACTGGTAAATACTTTACATAATTTAGGAATAACGCTACATTTGTTGAAGTAAATCAGAAAACTAGATGAGTGTAGCAAAAACTATAAGCAATCAAATTGAAAACATTGAATCAGGAATTCTTTTTTCCTATCAGGATTTCAAAGTAGCTCCAAATAATATGGGAGCGGTAGCAGTTGCATTTAGCAGGTTGGCTTCAAAAGGTATTATCAAGCGTTTTGGAAGAGGTAAATATTTTAAACCTCAAGTAGGCAAGTTCGGTGAAGTGCCATTAAGAGAAAGTCAAATAATTGAATCCATAATAAATGACAATGGCAACTTAACAGCTTATCTGACCGGATCAGCTGCGTATAATCAAATGGGGTTAACTACCCAAATGTCCAATGAATACACGATTGCAACACATGAATTCCGAAAACCATATCAGAAAGGACGTGTAAAAGTGAGGTTTGTAAAAGCGTATGTTGATATTACGGAGTTAAATATCCCATTGTTGCAAATATTGGATGCAATTAAGGATATTAGAAACATTACCGGAACGGAAACAAATAAAGCTATTGAATTGTTAAAAATAAAGATTGATAAACTCTCTTTGAGTGAACAAAAAAGGCTTGCTCAATTAGCTTTAAATTATCCCCCGTCAACACGAGCATTAACGGGTGCAATATTAGAATTGTTGAATAATGAAAAGGCATCGAAAAAATTGTATAAATCGTTAAATTATTTATCGAAATATATGATTGGTGTTAATGAAAAAGTATTGCCTAACAAAACTAAATGGAAAATAGGTTGAACACTTCAGGATAAATATGGCTTTGCCAGCCTTATTAGATATAGTCTTTATCATACTTGTACAATCATTTTAGGTGAGCCGTTACTTTTTATTTTCTCAGTTTCGACTAAATTTTTTTTCCTCATGGATTCTCCTTTAAGTTCTAATCGGTGCGCTCCATGAACTATCCTGTCGAGAATAGCATCTGCTACTGTTTGCTCTCCGATTATCTCGTACCATTTATTTACCGGCACTTGCGATACAACGATGGTAGAATTCTTGCCATGCCTGTCTTCGATGATTTCCATCAGCATCGCCCGACCTTGCGCATCGAAAGGGTGCAATCCGAAATCATCGAGGATCAAAAGATTCTGACGTTCTATTTTAGCAACCTCTTTTATATAGGAGCCGTCCCCTTTAGACTGTTTAAGTTTCGCCATAAGTTTTGACGCATTCCAATAAAGCACCTTGAATCCTAAACCACAAGCCTGATGCCCTATGGCGGAAGCGATGTAGCTTTTTCCTGTTCCAGTACTTCCAGTAATAAGAATATTCTCAAACTTATTAATGACAATAGTTCGGTAAAAATTTAAGCAGCCATACTGTTGATACTACCTAATGATAAAGCATCTCGATAAATTGCTTTTATTTTTTTGCAACTCAGGTCTAAATCT
>CAISYK010000270.1 GCA_903889605.1 uncultured Bacteroidota bacterium | reverse complement strand
ATTAGGATGTGGGTTACATAATTTTAGAGTCAAGCAAAGAAGAAAACAATAATACCTTAACTTATATAAAGTCTATTATTATTTGTTATTTTCTTTATTTTCCTTTTTAAATGTACTAAGCAATACTCCTCCCATTACTGCTCCATAAATTGAACTATTTATAGGGCTTGATGTAATTGCACAAGTGCCGGAAGCACACCCAACAAAAAACCAATAACACCATCCGGCAAATGAGCCGAAGACTATGCCGATTAACTCCAGCTTGTATTTTACAATTAACTTTTTCATTTATGATACAAATTTCGTGAATGAAAAAGGTTCAGTTTGGAACATTTGTTTGATAAGCTGCATTTTCTTAAAATAAAAAGAGCAGGCTTCAAAATTGAAACCTGCTCTTTTTATTTTAAGACTACATTATTATTCCTTTTTACACGTAGACAAACCCAAAATTGCGTACAGAGGGCAAAAACTTATTAAACTTGTTAAAACAAAAATGCCTGATATAACCAAGCCAACTATAGCCGCAATTCCACTTATTTGATGTGTAAAGTACAATATTATTACCACCAATGCGACCAAAATTCTTATAATTCGGTCGATATTTCCCATGTTCTTTTTCATATATATGTTTGTGTGTTAAATTTTACACAATTATATGGAAGGTTTTGATTTTATTCAGGAACATTTGTCACACAATTAGATAATTTATATCATAAAAATATTTCATAAAACTATTAAACACTGTTATTTTATTGACTAATTACCCTCCTGACAATGTTAAAACCTCAATATTATTACGTCCCAAACGAACCATTTTTTTTTGTTCCATTGTACGTAATAAGCGGCTAATCGTTTCCCGGTGAACATGAAGTTCATCACCAATTTCCTGGTGGGTAATATCTAAAACTCTTGTGTTTAATGCCTTTGAACGTTCTTCCAAATAATGCATCAACTGCTTATCCATATTGCTGAATGCAATTAAGTCAATGACCTGCATTAGTTCTGCAAAACGATTAGTGTAATTATTACTAATGTATGCTTTCCACTCAGGATATTTATACCAATCTTCTGTCAAATTTACTGGTATCTGCAATATTTCTGCATCATCTTCGGCAACGGCCTTAATCATGCTTTTTTTTCCAGATTGGCAGCATGTTAAAGACATTGCACAGGTTTGCCCAGGGTACAAATGATATAGAAAAACTTCAGCCCCATCTTGATCCTGCCTTATAACTCTCAAACTCCCTTTCAGAACAATTGGGATAAATATTATCTCGTCTCCTGGTTTTACTAAAACCTCCCCTTTTTTAAATGTTTTATTTCTTGCATGTTTTTCAATTTCTGCAATAAGGTTTGGATCACTAAATATCGAATTGTTTTTTGCCATAATTATTTTATTTAAATATCACTATTTTCAGTTCTATGGATAATACACTTTTTATATTATCTCTAAAATTAAATAAATATTCGAAATGAAGTCAATTCTATGCATGGCAGCAGCAGCCATTACACATATAAATTTTCTGGATATTTGGGTTTAAAAGTTGCAGACTGCGAAAAAATAAACAATTTTTTAGAATGAAAAAATATTAGAATTAGTTAAAATAAAAAAGTTATATGAAATTACTTCCATATAACTTTTTTACAATAACTAAAAACATTTTTTTAAACTATCATATCTCGAATTAAAATATTACAAGATATTCAAAGCTTTATTGAATTGAAAACTTACCGCTTCCTATTATTTCATTTTTATTTTTTAGTTTATAGAAATACATTCCGTTTGACAAATCATTTCTATCAATCGTAAATGACATGCCTGATTTAGTAGTATTTGTAGGCAATAGAGTCACATTTTTCACCTCTCTGCCAAGCATATCAAATATTAAGAACCCTACTTCATCATTTCCGACAGCTCCTTTTATTTCTAGTGTTGCACTAGTACTGAAAGGATTAGGATAGATGCTGATTACGTTTGTGCCATCAATATTATCGATACCCAAGAAGCTGATTATTGGAAACGGATTGGAAGTTGCGGAACAGCCTGAAGCGTTGGTTGTCATTACAGTATAATTTCCATTCTGTGTTGCTAAATAGCTTTGCGATGTAGCACCTGGTATCAAAATACCGTTCAAATACCACTGATAAGTTGTTCCAGGGCTTGAAGTAAGAAGGTTCTCTATCTGGGTAATTTGTGCCGTAGCTGCCGGGTCTACAGTAACCGTAACAACTTGAGTTCCTGAACAACCTCCATAGGTACCAGTAACAGTGTAAGTTGTTGTAGAAGCAGGATTCGCAGTAACTGCTGCACTTGTAGAACTGTTCAACCCTGTTGTTGGCACCCAAGTGTATGAATTAGCGCCATTCGCTGTGAGCGTTGTTGAACCGCCGGTGCAAATTGTGGCTGCAGCTGGATTAATAGTCGTATTTGGAGCCAAACATGGCGTAGTTATACAAATATAAAACATTGTTGTTGCAGGGACTGAGGCAGAATAGTGATAAACCCTTACAAAATAAGTGCTTCCAACAGTAAGACCTGTAGCATGTATTATTTCTGTCCCGCCTACACCTGAAGTATCGCTGCAATTTACATTTGTACCTGGGCAGGCTCCGCTGCGTAAATCTACCACAGCATCAAAACTTGCTGAACCCATAACAGTAATATTATGTGTAACGGCAGTTGCAACAAAACTATACCATACATCATCATTAGCAGTACCTCCGCAAGAAGCAGGAATAGATTGCGTTGCACCAGCAACATCCCCGGTTGTAGTTCCGCCGCATGTGCTTCCAAAAACAGTCAGAGAAACAGCACCTGAACAATCATCATTAACCGGAGGAGCAGGAGGAGGTCCTGGTGTAGTAACACATATAGTAAATGTAGTAGTTGCCGGAACAGTACTATTGTAATCATACACCCTAACAAAATAGGTTGCCCCAATTGTAAGGCCTGCAGCGTTTAGCACTTCTGTTCCTCCTGTAAATGTTCCATCAGCACAATTGATGTTTGTACCGGAACAAGAACCAGAACGTAAGTCAATAACAGCATCAAAACTAGCTGAGCCAACAACAGTAATATCGTGTGCTGCGGCCGTTGCAACAAAACTATACCATACGTCATCATCAGCAGTGCCTGTTGAACCGCCGCATGTTATGGCAGGTATCGACTGAGTAGCGCCTGCAACATCTCCTGTAGTTGCTCCGCCGCATGTGGCTCCATAAACTGTTAGAGATGTGGCGCCTGAACAATCATCATTGATAGGGGTATTTGACGAAGGTGTAGTTATACAAATCGTAAATGTCGAAGTTGCTGGAATAGTATCAAAACTATATACTCTCACAAAATAAGTTGTTCCTATTGTAAGTCCAGCAGCATTTACTATTTCTGTACCACCGGCTAATGTAGTATTGGAACAATCAATATTTGTTCCAGAACATCCAGAAGTGCGTAAATCAATAACGGCATCAAAGTTTGTAGAACCAGCAACAGTAATAGTATGTGAAACTGCTGTTGCAACAAAACTGTACCATACATCATTAGCTGCTGCTCCTGTCAATCCATTGCATGTTATTGGAGGTGCAGATTGAGTTGCACCGCTCACACTCCCTGTGGTTGCACCACCGCATGCTGCACCATAAACAGTCAAAGACGCAGCGCTTCCGCAGAAATCATTTGGAGGATTAGAAGAAATTGGAGTAGTAACGCAAATTGTAAAAACTGTTGTTGAAGGAACAGTATTTCCAAAATCGTACACCCTAACAAAATAAGTATTTCCAATAGTAAGCCCTACAGCATTAACAACTTCAGTTCCTCCGGCTAATGTCGCATCAGCGCAAAAAATATTTGTTCCTGTACAAGAACCTGAACGAACATCTACCACGGCATTAAGGTTTGTAGACCCTACTACGGTGATGTCGTGTGCCGCAGCTGTTGCAACAAAACTATACCATACATCATCATCAGCGGTACCGGTTAACCCATTACAAGTTATTGCAGGTATTGATTGAGTCGCACTGGCAACATTTCCAGTTGTAGCTCCGCCGCAAGAAGCGCCGTAAACAGTTAGAGGAGTTGCACCTGAACAATTATCATTAACTGGAACAGGAGGTGTTGGAGTTGTGACACAAATTGTAAATGTAGTTGTTGCAGGAATGTTGCTGCCATAATGGTATACACGAACAAAATATGTATTTCCAACTGTAAGCCCATTTGCGTTTAATATTTCTGTACCACCAGTAACTGAAGTGTCAGCGCAATCAATATTTGCTCCATTGCAGGCACCGCTGCGTAAATCAACTACAGCATCAAAACTGGCCGAACCAACAACAGTAATAATGTGTGAAGCGGAAGTTGCAGTAAAACTATACCATACGTCATCATTAGCAGTTCCTGTGTAAGAATTACATGTGATTGCAGGAAGCGATTGAGTTGCGCCGGCAACATCGCCGGTAGTGGCTCCGCCGCAAGAAACGCCATAAACAGTCAAAGAAGTTGCTCCTGAACAATTGTCATTAGGCGGTGCAGAAGTTGTTGGAGTAGTTACACAAATTGTAAATACTGTGGTTAAAGGTGCAGTATTGCCGAAATCATAAACCCGAACAAAATAAGTATTTCCAATAGTAAGTCCTACAGCATGAACAACTTCTGTACCTCCTGCTAATGTTGCATCTGCGCAATAAATATTTGTTCCAGGACAAGCACCGGAACGTACATCTACAACAGCATTCAGGTTTGTAGAGCCTATTACAGTTATGTCATGTGCTGCTGCAGTTGCAACAAATTTATACCAAACATCATCATCTGCAGTTCCGGTTAAGCCATTACAAGTAATTGCAGCTATTGATTGTGTTGCGCCTGCAACATTTCCTGTAGTTGCACCACCGCAAGCAGGGCCATAAACAGTTAAAGTAGCTGCACCGGAACAATTATCATTAACAGGAACAGGAGGTGCAGGTGTTGTAATACAAATAGTAAATGTAGTGGTTGCAGGTATCCCGCTGCCATAATCATATACACGAACAAAGTAGGTATTTCCCACTGTTAAGCCATTAGCATTTAATATTTCTGTTTGACCAGTAACTGAAGTATCAGCACAATTTATATTTGCACCATTACAAGCACCGCTCCGTAAATCTATAACAGCATCGAAACTTGCTGAACCTACAACAGTAATAGTATGTGAAGCTGCAGTTGCGACAAAACTATACCATACATCATCATTGGCTGTGCCGGAATAAGAACTGCAAGTAATAGCAGGAATCGATTGAGTTGCACCAGCAACATTTCCTGTTGTGGCTCCGCCGCAGGCTGCACCAAAAACAGTCAAAGGAGTCGCTCCAGAGCAATTGTCATTTGGAGGAGCTGAAGATGAAGGTGTTGTTACGCAAATTGTGAATGCGGTAGTTGCAGGAACTGAACTGCCAAAATCATATACACGTACAAAATAAGTATTACCGATTGTAAGACCGACCGCATGCACAACTTCTGTCCCTCCCGCTAATGTTGCATCTGCGCAATAAATATTTGTTCCCGGACAAGAACCGGAACGTACATCTACCACAGCATTTAGGCTTGTAGAGCCAACCACAGTGATGTCATGGGCAGCTGCGGTTGCAACAAAACTATACCATACATCATCATTGGCTGTACCTGTTAAACCATTACAAGTGATAGCAGCTATTGATTGTGTAGCGTATGCAACATTTCCTGTGGTTGCTCCGCCGCAAGCGGCACCATAAACTGTCAAAGCAACAGCGCCTGAACAATTGTCATTTGCAGGAGGAGTGGGTGCAGGAGTTGTTACACAAATTGTAAATGTTGTGGTCAAAGGAACTGTACTTGCAAAATCATATACCCGGACATAATATAGGGTTCCAATAGTAAGTCCGGCAGCATGTATAACTTCAGTGCCTCCGTTTCCTGTAGCATCAGCACAAGCTATATTTGCACCTGAACATGTAAGAGAATGTAAGTCAACCACAGCATTAAAGCTGGAAGAGCCCTGAACTGTGATATCATGTGAAGCGGCAGTTGCAACAAATGTATACCAAACATCATCATTAGCATTACCAGTTAAGCCATTGCATGTAATCGCAGTAATTGACTGAGTTGCTCCTGCAACATCACCCGTAACAGCCGCGCCGCATGTAGGGCCGTATACTGTTAAAGAAATTGCGCCGGAACAATTATTGTTGGGCGGCGGAGTTGTGGTGGGTGTAGTTATACAAATTGTAAATGTTGTAGTTGAAGGAACTGATGCGCCGAAATCATATACCCTAACAAAATAAGTAAGTCCGATTGTAAGTCCGGTTGCATGTATTACTTCCGTTCCGCCTAAACCTGTAGCATCAGCACAAGAACTATTCGTTCCCGGACAAGCACCAGAGCGTAAATCAACAACTGCATTAAAATTAGCAGAACCAACAACAGTAATATCATGTGTAGTGGCTGTAGCAACAAAGCTATACCATACATCATCTTCTGCTGAACCTGTTAAACCGTTACAAAGTATTGCTGACGTTGAGGATGCAGTAGCACTAGCCACATTTCCTGTTACAGCGCCTCCGCAAGAAGCACCATAAACAACTAAAGGGGCAGCACCTGTACAATCATCATTTGCAGGAGGAGGTGGAGCAGGTGTTGTTATACAAATTGTAAATGTAGTAGTTGCAGCCACTGCCGCTGAATAGTGATATACTCTAACATAATATGTATTTCCAATTGTAAGTCCGGCAGCTGTTAACGCTTCTGTTCCGCCATTACCTGAAACATCAGAACAACTGATATTGGTTCCATTGCATGCTCCTGATCTCAAATCTACAACAGCATCAAAACTTGCTGAGCCAACAACTGTGATAATATGTGATGCGGAAGTTGCAACAAAACTATACCAAACATCATCATTGGCTATGCCTTGGCACGTTGCCGCCAAGGATTGTGTTGCACCTGCAACATCCCCTGTAGTGGCGCCTCCGCAAGAAGTTCCATATACTGTTAATGACACTGCTCCTATACAGTCATCATTAGCAGGAGGTGGTGTAGTAACACATATTGTAAAAGTTGCGGTTGCAGGAATAGTACTACCGTAGCTGTATACCCTTACAAAATAAGTATTGCCCACAGTAAGGCCGACAGCATTAATAACTTCTGTACCTCCGGATGTTGTTGCATCTGAACAATTTACATTAGTTCCGGGACATGCCCCTGAGCGTAAATCAGCTACAGCGTCAAAGCTGACTGATCCGACAACAGTAATAGTTTGTGCAGCTGCTGCTGCAACAAAACTGTACCAAACATCATTAGCAGCAGGACTTGTAAAACTTCCGCAGCTTATAGGGGCTTCTGATTGTGTTGCACCAGTTACATTTCCTGTTACAGCTCCTCCGCATGTTGCTCCATATACAGTTAAAGAGACTGCTCCTGAACAATTATCATTAGCCGGCGGCGGCGGTAAAGGCGTAGTAACACAAATAGTGAAAGTAGTGGTTGCTGGAGTTGGGCCTCCATAATGGTAAACCCTAACATAATAAGTACTGCCTATTGTAAGACCAGTTGCATTTAGAACTTCTGTTCCGCCTGCTAATGTAAGATCTTTACAACTAATATTTGTTCCGTTACAAGCACCTGAACGTAAATCTACTACAGCATCAAAACTTGCAGAACCCACAACAGTTATATCCTGAGAAGCGGCAGCTGCAACAAAACTATACCAAATATCATCATTAGCATTACCTGAACACGTTGCCGGCAATGACTGCGTTGCGCCTGCAACATTCCCTGTTGTTGCGCCTCCGCAGGTGGTTCCGTAAACTGTTAAAGCCACAGCACCTGAACAATCGTCGTTAGCAGGAGCTGGTGTTGTAATACATATTGTAAATGTAGGAGTAGAAGGAATTGTACTTCCAAAATGATATACCCTTACAAAATAAATACTGCCTGGAGTAAGTCCGGTTGCAGTTATTATTTCTGTTCCGGCTGTTCCGGAACCATCAGCACAATTTATATTTGTTCCTGAACAAGAACCTGAACGCAGATCAACCACAGCATCGAAGCTGGCTGCTCCCACAACTGTAATAATTTGTGTACTAGAAGCTGCGGTGAAGCTATACCAAACATCATTAGCAGCTGAACTTGTAAAATTGCCGCAGCTTATTGGAGCTACAGATTGTGTTGCTCCGGTTACGTTTCCTGTTGTTGCTCCGCCGCAAACTGCGCCATATACAGTTAAAGATACGGCACCTGAACAATTGTCATTAGGCGGTGTGGGAGGAACTGGTGTTGTAATACAAATAGTGAATGTTGTGGTTGCCGGAACACTTGCAGAATAGTGATAAACCCTCACAAAATAAGTACTTCCAATAGTAAGTCCTGTTGCATTTATTACTTCAGTTCCTCCTGATAATGTTGCATCAATACAACTGATATTTGTACCATTACAAGCACCTGAACGCAAATCTACTACAGCATCAAAACTTGCAGACCCCACTACAGTGATATCGTGAGAAGTTCCTGTTGCAATAAAGCTGTACCACACATCATCATCAGCCGTACCTCCGCAGCTTGCCGGTAACGATTGGGTTGCACTAAGGACATTCCCAGTTGTTGCACCTCCGCAAGAAGATCCAAATACAGTTAATGGAACTGCACCAGAACAATTATCATTTGCAGGAGCAGGAGTTGTTATACATATTGTAAATGAAGGAGTTGAAGTAATGGTACTCCCGTAAGAATAGATTCTAACGAAATAGGTACTTCCAATAGTAAGCCCAGTAGCAGTTATTACTTCAGTTCCAGCAGATCCTGAACCATCAGCACAATTAATATTTGTTCCGGAACAAGAACCAGAACGTAAATCAACCACAGCATCAAAGCTTGCTGAGCCAACAACAGTAATTATGTGTGAAGTTGAAGCTGCAACAAAACTGTACCAAACATCATTAGCAGCAGGGCTTGTAAAATTGCCGCAGCTTATTGGAGCCGCTGATTGGGTTGCACCGGTTACAGTTCCTGTTGTTGCTCCGCCGCATATAGCGCCGTATACAGTTAAAGATATTGCTCCCGAACAATTATCATTCGGCGGTGCAGGCGGTGTAGGTGTAGTAACACAAATTGTAAAAGTTGTTGTTGCCGGAACACCGCTGGTATAATCATAAACTCTTATAAAATAGGTGCTTCCAATAGTAAGACCGGTAGCTTTCAATATTTCTGTTCCCCCGTTTGCAGAAGTGTCTTTACAGCTAATATTTGTTCCGTTGCAGGCGCCTGAACGCAGATCAATTACGGCATCAAAACTTGCAGAACCCACAACAGTGATAGTTTGTGAAGCTGCTGCTGCAACAAAACTATACCAAACATCATCATTTGCGATGCCTTGACATGTTGCCGCCAATGACTGTGTTGCACCTGCAACGTTACCGGTTGTGGCACCGCCGCATGCTGCACCATAAACTGTTAATGGTGTCGCGCCTGTGCAATTATCATTAATCGGTGCAGGAGTTGTTATACATATAGTAAATGTTGTAGTTGCAGGAACTGCAGAAAAAAAGTGGTATACTCTTACATAATAAGTGTTTCCGGCAATAAGCCCTGTAGCGGTTATAGTCTCAGTTCCACCTGAACCAGTATTATCAGCACAATTAATATTTGTACCGGGGCATATACCGGAACGTAAATCCACTACAGCATCAAAACTTGCTGAACCTGCAACAGTAATAATGTGTGAGGATGCAGAAGCAACAAATTTATACCAAATATCACCAGCAGCAGTTCCAGGGCAGGTTCCAGCTAAAGATTGTGTTGCACCAGCAACATTTCCTGTGACAGTTCCGCCGCAGGTAGTTCCGTACACAGTTAATAAAGCAGCTGCAGAACATTCATCATTAGCAGGAGCCGGTGTTGTTACGCATATTGTAAATGTGGTGGTTGAAGGAGCACTGGCAGACCAATGATATACCCTAACATAGTATGTATTTCCAACAACAAGTCCCGTTGCGTTTATTACTTCTGTTCCACCGGAGGCTGTAACATCAGCGCAGCTTATATTTGATCCATTACAAGCGCCGGAACGTAAATCAACTACAGCATCAAAACTTGCTGAACCTACAACGGTAATATTGTGAACCGCTGCAGTGGCAACAAATTTATACCAAACATCGTCATCTGCCGTACCTGCACAAGTTGCAGCCAAAGAAAGTGTTGCACCGGCAACGTTTCCAGTAACAGCTCCGCCGCATACTGGTCCATAGACAGTTAAAGCGACAGCACCAGAGCAGTCATCATTTGCAGGCGGAGGAGTTGTAATACATATAGTAAATGTAGTTGTAGAAGGAATTGTATTCCAATAATGGTAAACTCTTACAAAATATGTACTTCCAACAGTTAGTCCTGTGGCATTTATTACTTCTGTTCCACCGTTTCCTGAATTATCCATACAGCTTACACTTGTACCTGTACAAGAACCTGAACGCAGATTAACTACAGCATCAAAATTTACTGAGCCAACTACAGTAATATTTTGAGAAGTAGATAATGCAACAAAGCTATACCAAACATCGTTAGCGGCAAGACCGGAACAAGGTGCAGGAGCAATCTGCTGTGTAGCACCGGCTACATTGCCTGTTACAGCAGCGCCGCAAGTATTACCGTATACAGTGAGAGGAACAGCAGCCAAGCATGCATCATTTGCAGGAGGTGGAGTTGTTATACATATTGTAAATGTTGTGGTTGCAGGTGCACCTGAGCCATAATGGAATACTCTTATATAATATGTATTGCCAACTACCAGACTGCCTGCTGTTATTACCTCTGTTCCTCCGGATAATGTAGCATCAGCACAGCTAATATTTGATCCGCAAGCACCGGCGAGCAACTCAACTACGGCATCAAAATTTGCGGATCCCACTGTTGTAATAATATGCGAAGTTGAGGTTGCAACAAATTTATACCATACATCATTTGCCGTTACGCTGGTTGCACCGCCGCAAAGTATTGGAGTCATTGACTGAGTTGCCCCGGCAACATCTCCAGTTACAGCTGAGCCGCAAGTGCCTCCGTATGGAGTAAGAGAAATAGCGTTTCCGCAATAATCATTAGCAGGCTGAGCAAACGCATTGTTCATGCCTGTGATAAGTATTCCAAGAATTAAAAGAACCTTTTTCGCTGTGCAGAGTAATTTTGTTTTCATGTAAAAATTTTTAATTAATGTTTGTGTTGATTGATAATTTTTTATAGTGTATTCGAGTTTAAATTATTTATAAAGGCAAGGGCTGTGCTGGCCTTGGGGCTTAAAAAAAAACAGAAATGGATTATTGGAGTATTGGTGAAAGGTGTAAATGTTGTCATCTGTGTTCAAATTTAATTTTAGTTATAATTACGATTTTATTAAAAATAAATAATGTAAAACAACGATTTCTTAAAATGACAGCAAAAATAAACGTATTTTTTTTTGATTTTCAGAGATGCAAAACTAAGAATAAATTGCAACATCTCGACATTTTGGCCAAAATAAAAAAAACAACCAATCAAACTACCCTTACAACACTAGACACCCAAAGGCTTTAACAAAAAAACAGGCGACAGAAATGCTGGGTTATTCCCATCACATTTTCAGATATTCCACCCACCAAATCAATAAAAATGAATACAGATTGCAGCAACTTAGAATAAAATATTAACACCTAATTGTTAATATTACAGCATTCCCTTTTTTGCATTTTGGTTTCAAAACATCTTTTCAAAATAAAAATTATTTTGCATCATATACTTCGATAATTTTTTTAACCAGCTTATGGCGGATAACATCGCTTCCATCCAATTGAATGAATTCAATTCCACTTACATTATTCAGGAGTTTCATTGCCTGAATTAATCCGGATGGCTGATGTTTTGGTAAATCTACCTGAGTGATATCACCTGTAATTAAAAATTTGGCGGAGGAACCCATGCGTGTTAAAAACATTTTTAATTGTCCTTCGGTGGCGTTTTGGGCTTCATCCAAAATTACAAAAGCATTATCCAATGTACGCCCCCGCATAAAAGCAAGGGGAGCAATTTGTATAATCCTGTTTTCAAGGTAATAGACAAGTTTTTCAGGGGCAATCATATCATCCAGGGCGTCATATAAAGGCTGTAAATAAGGGTCAAGCTTTTCTTTTAAATCACCGGGTAAAAAACCGAGATTTTCACCGGCTTCAACAGCTGGCCGCGTAAGAATAATTTTTTTCACTTCCCTGTTTTTCAATGCTCTAACTGCCAATGCTACAGCAGTATATGTTTTACCTGTTCCTGCCGGCCCGATTGCAAACACCATGTCATTTTTTCCAATGCTGTCAACTATTCTGCGCTGGTTTTTGGTTCGGGCTTTAATAATTAAACCGCTGTTGCCAAAAACCAAAACATCATCTGCATTTGTGTTTTCTTTATCTCCGCCGCTTTTGGAAGTACCGCCTAATATCTGTTCGACAGCATTTTCTGTAAGGTTCCCATACCTATTAAAATATGCAGTGAGTATGTTCAGTACCATTTCAAACTGATTTACATCCTCTTCTTCGCCTGAAACTTTTATTACTTCCCCGCGCGCAACAATTTTTAATTTTGGAAAACGTTTTTTTAACAATTCCAGTTTAGAATCATTTACACCGTATAAATCTATAGGTGAAATATCTTCAAGAATTAGTTTTTTCTCACTCATTTTTTTATCGAAGTTTTAAGTTAAAAAAAATTCTAATTCCAAGTTTGGGATTTCAAGATTCAAAAGTTTCGAGTTTTGCTTAAAATATATACAAATAAAAAACTTGAAAGCAAAGCAGCAGTTTATGGAACCCTAAACTTGAAAATTTATTTTTT
>CAISYK010000269.1 GCA_903889605.1 uncultured Bacteroidota bacterium | reverse complement strand
TGAAGTATGAATTTTTCGTCAAAATTAATTGAAGATGCAGTTAACGAATTCAGTAAACTGCCGGGAGTAGGCAAGCGCACTGCATTGCGTTTTGTATTGCATTTAATGAAGCAGAATAAGAATGAAGCCGAACAATTCGGAAGCGCATTCATTAAATTGCGAACCGAACTGCGTTATTGCGATAAATGCCATAATGTTTCGGATAAAATTCTTTGTGAAGTATGCGCCAATCCTAACCGCGACCATAGTACAGTCTGCATTGTTGAAGATATACGTGATTTTATGGCAATTGAAAACACTCAGCAGTACAGGGGCGCGTACCATATTTTGGGCGGAATTATTTCCCCTATGGACGGTATCGGACCTGGCGACCTGAACATTGAAACACTTGTAAAAAAAGCTTCTGCAGGCGAAATTAAAGAAGTGATAATGGCTTTAAGCACCACAATGGAAGGTGATACTACTAATTTTTATATTTATAAACGACTGAAAGAATTTAATCTGACTATCAGCACAATTGCGCGCGGTATCTCTATCGGTGATGAATTAGAATATGCCGATGAAATTACACTTGGACGTTCAATTATTAATCGTACTCTTTATGAGAATTCGTTGTCAATTAAATAATTTGAGAATTTATTATTAACTATCAGAAGTTTCGAGCTTTATTTTTCTTTTAAAAAATTATTATGTTACGCTTTTCATATAGGAATTTTAAATTTTAATTCATTTGGGCGTTTCCCTTTCTTAAATAAGAAAAGGGCGGGCTTGGAGTTTATCCTGAGCGAAGTCGAAGGGCTTCAATCTTTTCTTAAGAAATAAAAAGATTTTCGCTTCAATCCCTAACGCAGCGCAAGCAGTAAAATGATCCATGAATATATTTATAGATTTTTCTCTGAAACTCGTTAAACCTTCAAACTAATTTTCAAATTGGCAGATCCGCAAATTTTCAAATTATCAGTAATCATTGTCAATTATAATGTACAGCATTTTTTGGAACAATGCCTGCATTCTGTCATTAAAGCATCCAGGAAAGTAAGCACTGAAATTTTTGTCGTTGATAATAATTCAGTGGACGGCTCAATACCAATGGTGAAAGCACGTTTTGGCGGAACGGGAGTGCAGTTAATCGAAAACAAAAAAAATACCGGATTTTCCTGTGCAAATAACCAGGCAATTAAAATTGCAAAAGGTGAATATATTTTGCTTTTAAATCCTGATACCGTTGTAGAAGAAGATACATTTGAGAAAATTACTGCATTTATGGATTCGCACCAGGATGCAGGTGGGTTGGGAGTAAAAATGCTTGATGGAAGGGCGAAGTTCTTGCCGGAATCCAAACGCGGATTACCTACTCCTGCGGTTGCTTTCTATAAAATGATCGGCCTTTCTAAAATTTTCCCTAAATCAAAAACATTCGGAAAATATCATCTTGGGTTTTTAGATGAAGATAAAACTCATGAAGTCGAAATTCTTGCCGGAGCCTTCATGCTTCTGCGCAAAACCACATTGGACAAAGTAGGTCTGCTTGATGAAACTTTTTTTATGTATGGAGAAGATATTGATTTATCATACCGTATTATTTTGGGCGGATATAAAAATTATTATTTTCCTGAAACGCGCATCATTCATTATAAGGGTGAAAGCACTAAGAAAAGCAGTGTAAACTATGTATTTGTTTTTTACCGGGCGATGGCAATTTTTGCCCAGAAACATTTTTCGCAGAAGAATGCAAAATTATTTTCCTTACTGATAAATCTCGCAATATACCTGCGGGCCGGAGCCGCAATAACAATCCGTTTCTTTAAATCAATTGCTTTACCAGCTTTTGATTTTGTAATAATAATGATCGGATTGCTGTTTATTAAAAATCAGTACGGAAAAAATATTAGATTTACAGAAGGAGGCTCATATTCTGAATCTCTTGTTGCCATAGCCTTTACATCGTACATTCTTGTTTGGATGTTCTCTGTTTATCTAAGCGGCGGATATGACAAACCTGTCAGGTTATTCCAGATTCTGCGCGGTGTAATCGCTGGTACCGGGATAATTTTAATTGGTTATTCTTTGTTGCCTGAAGCATATAGATTTTCGCGTGCATTAATTTTATTAGGTGTGGTTTGGGTAGTATTATCATACTTAATTTCAAGGTTAACACTGCATTTTGCAGGATTGAAGTCTTTCAGTTTGAATCCTGATTCAAGTAAACGTATTGCCATCATTGGTAAACAGGAAGAATTTGAACGGGTAAACGAATTGCTTAAACAAACAAATATACAGTCAGGTTTTCTTGGATTTGTTAGTGCAGATGGTAGTGGTACCAGTCATGTTAATTATGTGGGCAATATCAGCCAAATAGAAGAAGTAATTGAGATATATAAAATTAATGAGGTGATATTCTGCTCGAGGGATATTTCATCGCAGGGCATTATTGATTATATGCACACACTGGTATCTGCTAATGTTGATTTTAAAATTGCACCTCCTGAGAGCTTATCTATCATAGGAAGCAACTCTATTGATACTGCCGGCGATTTATATATTATTGATGTAAATTCCATCAGCAAACCCAAAAACAAGCGAAACAAACGTTTATTCGATGTTGTATTAAGTCTCTTGTTGATCTCAGTTTTACCAATTTTGATTTTATTTCAAAATAATAAAACAGGTTTTATAAAAAATATTTTTTCTGTCCTTTTCAACTTTAAATCATGGGTAGGATATGGTAAAGATGACCATGAGCATCTGCCTAAATTAAAAAAATCTGTCCTGTCGCCTGCTGATGCAATTAAAACCATCAGCATTACGCCGGACTTAAGAACCCGCCTGCATTTGGCATACTCCAAAGATTATAAATTTGAAAATGATTTAAATATTGTTTGGAAATGTTTAAGAATGTTAGGGAATTAATTCCGCTTAGAATCAATGTTTTTTTGGAAGATCTAATACCAAAGCGTGTTATAAAATTATCACATTAGGCTAAATTTTATAATGATTTAATAATGAGTCATTGTCCAAATTTTAGGCTATTAATAAGTTGTTCCGTGTTTTCTGGTTTGGCAATTATCTTTTTGTCTTTGTCTAATAAAAATAATGTAGGCGTTGCATACACATTATAACTTTTCCCTATTTGGCCGTTCCATCCTTTAAACTCGCATAAATTAATAAAATTACCTAAATCACTTTTATTGATAAAATCTGCCCAAGGTTTTTCTTCATTGTCTAAGGAAACAAATATGGAAGCTAATCCGACATTACCTAGTGATTGTTTTCCTTCATTATTTTTTTCTTTTCCTTGAATTAAAAAGTTTTCAATGGCTTTTTTGATCTTTGGAACTTCTTCGACACAATGCGGACACCAGCTTGCCCAAAAAACTATCAAGGTATAATCGGCCGACAGTTGATACATTGTGAGTTTGTCCTTCATAATACTAAAATCAGGAGCCATGCTTCCAACCTGCACCCCTCTAATGACGCTAGCTTTCTCTCTTGCCCAATTGAAGCTGTTATCAGCAGGCGCACAGCTATTCTGTTCATTTTTCAGGTAATTATCATTCAAAAATAAAAAAACACTTTCCTTATGCTCTTTGTTGAATTTTTTCAGTAAGTAATTCAAACAAAATTCAAAATTTTCCTGGTTGGATTTTATTTTTTCTAAAAAGGACTTTACGCCAGATACAGCAGCATTTTCATCATAGACCTGCTGCCCATAGGAATCTCTTTTATTGGTCAGCAAACTTAGATATAAATCCATTTTTTCTGGTAAAATATTGGAATTAATGTAAAAGCTGTCGGCAGGATTGAATAAGTCAAAAAAATGAGATGCAATAATACTGTCTCTCCAGCTATCTGGCTGTCTCCAGTCGGGATTTACTGGTTGATAATATGCCTTTGCAATGGTGCCGGCAAGGTTTTCAAAGCCATGAATTTTTTTATCCTTTTGTTGTCCTTTAACAAATAGGTCCATTGCTGCATAACGTTTAAAATACTCATCTTCAATTTGCTTATGAAACGGGTCTGGGATTGGGTAAAGACGCATCATCCTCAAAAGAAAAAAATTGGCCGTATTTATTTGCTGCTGCTTATTTTGAAATTCATAAAACCTGCGATTTTCTTCTGATTTTATTATTTTCAAACTATCAGAAGCTATATTATAAAATACGTCGTGATTGTATGTGGTTTTTATTTCAATATCCGTTTCTCCGCCTTTAGAATATGAGTTGGCGGAATTAAGAATTAGATAAAAAAACTGATTGTATTGCAGGAATACTTTGTATAGCCCTTTGAAATTTTTAATCTGGCTGAAACCAGGTGATGTATTGAAAAATGAAAATGCCCCATTCTTATCTGTACGGATGGAATCAACAAACAGTATAGTATCACCATAACATCTGTAAAGCTGCAGGGGTTGTTTAGCATAATTCGAGATTATACCTTTTACATATGAAGATTCTTGCTGCCCGAAACACAAACTTGCGCTGAACAATAAAAAACTATAAGTAATAAATATTTTCATTTTATAATTCAAGAACTCTGCTAGTTCTTAATACAACGAACTGAGTGCCCGCCTGCCTTATTTTGTCCGCTTCTATTACCTTGTGCGCCACCGGCAACAAAGCCCCTATACCATGCATTCGAACCAGAACTTTCTGTGGAAGTCCAATAGTAAGCGTTACCTGTATTGCCGGCAAAGTAAAATAATCCATCGTTGTAGTAACGTTCCCCGCCTGGT
Organism: uncultured Bacteroidota bacterium; assembly: GCA_903889605.1. Lineage (GTDB taxonomy): Bacteria > Bacteroidota > Bacteroidia > 2-12-FULL-35-15 > 2-12-FULL-35-15 > 2-12-FULL-35-15. Next base: position 2,890 of record CAISYK010000269.1, on the reverse strand, counting down.
AAGGCTGCGAAACCGCTGGTATTGGTGCCGTCCCATGCAGGGTTGTCGCCGGAAGAAGCTTTCATTTTAGAGCCAGGCCCTATCCCTAAAGTAGTTGAACCCCGGTAGCCGCCAAGGCCTTGAAAATCAATAAGGGCAGTGCTTCCTGTAGGAGATACGGTGCTTTCTAAACAGTATTCATAATTACTATATTCTAAATCAGTAGGTATGTGATAACCAGCAGGACATATTCCCTGAACCCCACCGCTTCCGCATGGATTGCAGGTGGAGGTAGCAGCATAATTCATGGCTTCATTCCATTCGTACATGCCGCCGTAAATGACGCAGTTTGATGCTAAATTATTGTAACAATACTTTTCAATCAGTCCGTTATTGGTTTGAAATGTACCGCCGGCACTGCTGTTTATCATTAGGCCGACATTTACATTTTTTGCGGCCCATTCCTGAGTGCCGCATATAGGGCCTGCAGTGCAGGAAGTAGGATAGACCACAACAACATCATTTGAGGTACACCCTCCATTTGTAATTGTCCATTTTAGTATTGCCGGATCAGCTGCTGATAATCCTGTAATACCTGAAGTTGGAGAAGTAGGTGCAGTGATACTTGCTGTTCCGGAAGCAACGGACCACAATCCTGTTCCTACAGAAGGAGTATTACCAGCTAATACTGCTGTAGTTACGCCGCATGCAGGATAAATGTCAGTTCCGGCTGCTGCTGTTGTTGGAATTGGAGATACAGTAATGCTGTATGTTTGAGCCGGACCATTACCGCAGCCATTGTTTGGTGTTACAGTGAGTGTGCCGGAAGTAGCTGAAGCTGAGAAATTGGCAGTGACAGCATTGGTGGTACAGCCTGAGGCACATGTAAAGCCCGTACCTGAATAGGTCCATGTATAAGTTATGCCGCTCACATTGGTAACAGAATAAGCTAAACCAGATACACCTTGACATAAAGTTGGAGTGCCGGTAATTACGCTTGGTTGTGAAGGAGCACTGGAAGGATTAGTAATAATTGTTATGACATTAGAACTGGAGCTTGTACCGCATATTTTATATGCTCTTACACGGTAATAATATGTACCGCAGGTAAGCCCTGTTACACTTTTTGTAACAACATTACCTACATTAAGGTCGTTATAGCCAGTTACAAAGGTTGAAAATGTATTTACTGTAGACACATCTAAAAAATAAGCTGTTGCACCTGATGATGCAGTCCAGTTTGCAGCGAAAGAAGTTGCTGTTTGGCTTGAGGCAGCATTTGCCGTTGGCGTAGCTGGTGCCTGACAGCCGCAGGACATACTCACCCAGTTACTTCCCAAAGCGTCCCACCATTCGTAGCAATTGGATGTAGTGTTGAAAATTAATAAAGAATTCGCCGGAGATGTGATGGCATTTCGCTGCGTCACAGTCATACGGGGCACAAGAAGCCCTAAATTTGTGCTTGTTACATCCAAAGCCGCAGAAGCAGCTGGTGTTGTGCCGGTATTTATGCCGACATTAGTTCCATTATCATAAATAATAGAATTACACATAGTGGTATTACTTGTAAGTTTTGGTATATAGTTTGTTGCTGCGGCACCGCAAAGAGTTCCTGGAACAGAAACACCTGACGCACCAGTTGAACCCATTGCTCCTGCATTTCCAGTATTTCCTGTTGCTCCTATTGCACCTGTTGATCCGTTAGAGGCACCGGTAGCGCCAATCGCGCCAGTTGCCCCAGTAGTTCCTGCTCCCGTCGCTCCTATATCTCCTGTAGTCCCGGTTGCTCCTGTTGCTCCTTTTGCTCCAGTTCCGCCTGTTAATCCATTTGAGGCACCGGTAGCTCCTACAACTCCTGTTCCGCCTGTAACGCCATTAATTCCATTTGTACCTGTCGAACCAATTGTACCAGTAAAACCAGTGATACCATTTATCCCATTAGTCCCATTAGTCCCGGATCCTCCGGTATAACCAGTCGAACCAGTGATTCCAATTATCCCATTAGCCCCGGATCCTCCTGTATAACCAATTGAACCAGTTGTACCAGTGGTGCCATTTATTCCATTAGTTCCGGATACACCGGTATAACCAATTGAACCAGTTGTACCAGTGATACCGTTTATTCCATTAGTTCCGGCTGAACCAGTTGAACCAGTCGCTCCATTATTACCGTTTGTACCTGTTGCTCCTATTAAGCCGGGAGCACCAGTTGCACCTATTAAGCCATTATTACCACTAAATCCAGTGCCTCCAGTAGCGCCTTGGGTTCCGGCAGTTCCTGAATTTTGCGCATATAAAGCATAAGGGACACTCATTAATTGCTGTGTTCCCATTAATGAATATGCAGCTCCGCCTGTAACATCCATACTTATTTCAATAAAATAGGGGCCGTTTGCCCAGTTAATTGTGTTAAAAGTTCCGGCTGTTGGCGTTCCGTTTCCAACAACAATGTTTAACAATCCTAGGTTGTTTGACGTTACAGAGTGTGTTTCGGTATAAACCACAGTTCCGTTTGCACTTCCCTGCAGCAAACTTATCTGCAAACCTATTGCTTGGTTTGTTAATGCTGCTCCAGACGAGTTACGGGCAACAGCCTGATAATTAAATCCATGAGGAGCCTGAGCAAAAGAAAATAAGAATGAGAAATTGAGAATTAATATTGGTAGAATCTTTTTCATAGCCAAATAGATTTAATGAATAATAAAATTAATTTGATTTAATTATTTGGTAGGTCTTAATTTTTTCTTGATTGTTTGTTAATGAAAGTAAATAAGTACCTGTGCTGTATTTACTCATATCAATCTGCAGATTTGAACTTGTGTTTATTTGCTGAGACAGCAGTAATTTTCCTTCAGCGTTATGCAGATCAATGAAAATAATTTCATTTAAAGTATTTAGAATTTGTAATTGA